>JAEUUB010000650.1 GCA_016787745.1 Cyclobacteriaceae bacterium | reverse complement strand
AGAGTTTAAGCTAAGTATGGTTGGAGAATTCAATAAGGGTGATACTAAAGAGAAAATGAATTATTCTCTTGATTTTAGAAAGTCTGATCAGACTGATATGTATTTTTTCAATCGGTATCAGGCCACGCTGAAAAATGACGATCCTTCAAAGGATGTAACTCAGACATTTTATATCACAAAAAACTCCGGGATCACCGCTAAAGAGGCTTACAATCTTTTGAGCGGTCGCGCAGTCAATAAAGACCTAAACAATAAAGAAGGCCAACCTTATAACGCGTGGCTGCAACTTGATTTCCAGGAGAAAGACAAGAACGATAATTATAAAGTTAAACAATACCATGCCGGTTATGGTTACGACCTTGAAATGGTCATGGCCAAATACCCCATCAAGGAGCAACTGAATGCCGAAGAAAAAACCAAACTGATGAAGTCCCTCGAAAAAGGGAACCTCACTCAGGTCACCTTTGCGCGGGAAGGCGGAGAAGACAAAATGTATGTTGCCGCCAACCCGCAATACAAGAACCTGGACCTCTACAACGCAAAAATGGAAAAGCAATTCCAGGGCATTGAGAAAAAAGAAAAATCCGGAGAGGATAAATCTCAGGAAAAGAAAGAAACCGTGAAGAACGTAGCAGAGGAAGAAAGTGAGGGGAAAAGGAAATCGAAGAGGAAAGGCGTTGGGGTTTAGCCTCGTTTCTTCACATGACGTGACGATCATTGATTGGCAGTCCACAAAAGGTTGTGTTGTTAATGATTTTGAGGGAACAACTCTTTTGTGGACAGCCAATCAATATTCAAAGACGAAAAAGATTCTAACTCAACCTGCAAAGCACTTGTCAAAACTCGATCGTAGCTTGGATTCTTCATGGAATCCATGTTTTGACAAGCGCTTTACAAAGAAATTTCTAAAGGATTGAATCTTCAATAAATTCATCGCATATCACGGATCAAACAAAAATGATGAGACCATTTCACCGCCAAGCCAAAAGTAGGCCTGTTGCGGAACCTTTGTCAAGGGCCTTGTCGAGTGTCGATCTTGTGTTTTGATCTTTATGGAATCGACACCCTTGACAAAGAACACGCAACAAGCTCATTTGGCGGCTTGTCGGAAGTAATGGTCGGGTGAGATCAATATAGAGATGTAATTGTTTTTGATCTGGGACAACAGCGAAAATGAAGAGACGCGTACGAGCGCGTTCTACACCTCCACCCAAATCCTTTCCGCCACCTGATGCGTCAGCAGTATTTCTTTTTTCGACTTATGCTGTAGGGTAATGGAACCATCGAATAACTCTCTCTTCTTAATAATCACGACATCTCCGATCTGCAAACCTTTTGCGTTCAGATGATCAAGAAATGATTTTTCATCTTCGGTAACTGCAGTGATGGTAGCGGTTAATCCTTCTGCGAGGTCAATCAGGGAAGTGCGTTTTTTCGTGTGAATTTTTCCGTTGCTGTCCGGGATTGGCTCGCCATGTGGATCGAACTTCGGATTGTTTAGTAATTCATCAATGCGTTCGTAAAAGCGTGATGAGTTCACGTGCTCCAACTGTTCGGCTATATCATGCACTTCTTCCCATCCAAGACCCATCACCTTTACTAAAAACAATTCCGCCAAGCGGTGTTTTCGAATAATTGCCAGAGCTTCTTTTTTTCCTTTTTCGGTCAATTTGATACCCTTGTAAGGAGCATAGGCCACCAATTTCTTGGTTGCCATACGTTTCATCATGCTGTTCACGCTGGGAAGCTTTACATCCAGTTTCTTGGCCAATTCGGATACGTAAACTTCCCCAGTTGCCTGTGAAAGTGCATAGACGGACTTGATGTAATTTTCTTCGGTCAGTGACCCCATTTGCCGTTTTTTTTAGTTAAAAATAAGACCTTTTGTTAACATCGTAAAATTAAAATATTAGATGCATCTAACATATTATTTAAACTAATCGTACTTTGGGGCGTATGAGCCGAAGAATTGTATTTATTGGACTAGTTATACTGGCCGCATGTGAAGAATTCCAGCCTAAGACCCCTGCTGATTACGACTTGCTTGACGGTCCGGTTGAAGGATTAAACGAAGCAGAAAACATCCAATTCTTGTTAGGCGATGTGGCTTTTAATGATGAAGTATTTACTTCTGCAAATGGCCTTGGGCCTTTGTTTGTCGCCACCTCCTGTGGTAGTTGTCATCCGGGCGATGGCAAAGGTCATCCTTTTACTACGCTTACGCGATTCGGCCAAACCGATGAAAACGGGAATCAATACCTAAATGTCGGTGGCCCTCAACTTCAACATCGGGCAGTTCCCGGTTTTACACCAGAAGCGATTCCTCAAAATGCAACTTTCTCCCGGTTTACCCCTCCGGCCAATACCGGTCTCGGTTTTATAGACGCTGTCAGTGATGCTGAAATTTTAGCATGGGCTGACCCTGACGATAGTGATGGAGATGGAATCAGCGGTGTGCCCAACTGGATCAATCTGAAAGAATATGTAACCGAGCGGCAAAATAGTATAACACAAAACGGCAGGTACATTGGCCGCTTTGGTAAGAAAGCGGCCACCTATGATCTGCTCCAACAAACAGCCACAGCATACAATCAAGACATTGGAATTACATCAAGTTTCGAACCTGTAGATACCTATTCTGGAATTGCATTTGATCCAGAAGTGTCCAGCCAAACCATTGCTAATGTGGTGTTCTACCTGAAGACCTTAAAGGCTCCGGCACCGCGTCCTGAAAACACGTCCATCTTGGAGGGCAAAGCATTGTTTTCAGTGATCGGTTGCAACAAATGCCATCGCCCTGAAATGAAAACGAATAATTCACCGATTGCAGCCATTGCCAATAAAGTTTTTTATCCATACAGCGACTTGTTGTTACATGATATGGGCACCACACTCGATGATGGATATACCGAAGGTTCTGCAAAAACCTTTGAATGGCGAACACCGCCACTATGGGGTTTGGGTCTTTCAAAGAATTCGCAAGGTGGCCAATATTTTTTGATGCACGATGGAAGAGCCAGAAGTATTGAAGAAGCCATATTTCTTCACGGAGGCGAGGGCATTCAGTCTCGCAGTAACTACGAGGCGTTAACAGCTGACGAGAAAACGAAACTCATTAAATTTTTGGAGAGCTTATAGATTATAGAAGATATGAAGAGACGCGCATTTATAAGGCAAACTTGTATTACCTGTGTCAGTGGCGGGTTGATTCCGTTTCTAATCACCGGTTGCCAGGCAACACATTATGCAAGCGGAGTAATGGATGCAACAGGAATCAGCGTGTCGAAGTCGGAGTTCACATACCTAAAAAAAGAACAGACGCTCACCCGTCAGTATATCATCGTGCAAAACGACAAATTGGAATTTCCTATTTACGTGTATCGGTTTTCTGATACCGAGTATAGTGCTCTTTGGATGAAATGCACCCATCAGGGCGCAGAACTACAAGCATCGGGCGAGGCACTCCATTGCCCAAGTCATGGAAGTGAATTCACCAATAAAGGCGCTGTGAGTAATGGACCAGCGGAAAAAAATCTTCGCTCCTTTCCCATCATCATACAAACCGAGACCATCACCATAGACTTGCGACAATCATGAAAATAAGTTTACTGATAGGAGCTGCTTTAGTGATGTGCTTACCCGTGACTGCACAAGTAGATTCTACATTGTTCAAAAGAACACAACAAGACACTTCTAAACTACTTCTCAATATGGATGCAGTTTATAACCGACCCTTTTTGTCTGTCAGTAAACTACCTGTTGCTGTGGGTGGATATGTAGAAGCCAATTGGCAACACCTGGGCACCGATGGTGTAAGTGAAGGACATCAATTTCAAATGAGACGCCTCACCTTATTTATCGCGTCAAGCATTTCAAGGCGAATAAAATTCCTATCCGAAATAGAGTTTGAAGATGGCACAAAAGAAATCAATATTGAATTTGCTTCTGTTGATTTTGAATTTCACCCCATGCTGAATTTCAGAGGAGGTATTGTGATGAATCCGATTGGCGCGTTCAATCAGAACCACGATGGGCCTAAGTGGGAATTTATTGACCGCCCGATTTCGGCTACTCAACTACTGCCTGCCACGTGGAGTAATGTAGGCTTTGGTTTCTATGGCAAACTATATAAAAACAATTGGGTGTATGCGTATGAGACCTACCTCTCCAACGGGTTCGATGATCAGATCATCAGCAACAGCGAGAACAAAACTTTCCTTCCGGCTTCAAAACTGAACAAAGACCGGTTTGAAGAAAGCTTTAATGGTGTGCCATTGTTAACGGCTAAGGTTGCTATTCGAAATAAAAAAATCGGTGAGTTAGGCTTGTCATATATGGGTGGTGTCTACAATAAATTTCAGGAAGACGGATTGGTTCTGGATGAAAAGCGGAGACATCATTCGTGGGCGCTTGATTTCAACACGGTTATATCATCGACAAAGACTTACTTTAATACAGAGTGGGCATTCAACAAGGTAGATGTACCACCAACCTATGGACAGCAATATGGAGATAAGCAGGTGGGTGGTTTTCTTGATGTAGTTCAACCCATTGTTCGGCAGAATATTTTTGGCTTTGACCGGTCGGTTATTAATGCAGTTTGCCGTTTTGAATATGTAGATTGGAATGTGGGTGAATTTGATGAAACTGGTGACGACATTGCCGAATACATGGTTGCCGTGGTGCCAGGAATTAGTTGGCGTCCAACATCTCAAACTGTTATCCGTTTGAATTACCGGTATAATTGGCAAACCGATCTGTTGGGGAATCCGGCCTCTAAAACAGCCGGTTTCCAATTTGGTTTTTCTTCCTATTTCTAAAATCCAGTTGCTAAAAATTTAAAGTGAAAACCTTTACAATTTTAATATTTAGGTCGTTTCTTTTGTCGTTTACTCAGTTGCAACCCGATTGCATCATTATTTAACCTATTTTTGTATTATGAAATTGATTCGCTTCATCATTGCATGCTATCTCCTCTTTCTGGCGGTTTATCCGTGCAGCGATAGGGAAACATGTGTGGATGAGCGGAGAGCAGGAATCACTTTTATTGAAAGTGGTACGCATAATCACAGTAATGAGGAACAGGATTTTTGTACACCATTCTGCATATGCTCCTGCTGTGCAGCCCATATCCAATTAAACTACACCACAGACATTTCACTCGCTACACTTGACCATAACACCAAGCTGGTAACTCTTTACTTTGAAAGACCTTTGCTCAATAACGCAAAGGCGATCTGGCAGCCGCCTAAACTATCCTGATTACTTTTTTCATCAGGTATGGCCTTATGGTCATTCACTTCTCCATTACTAATTCATAGGCTTTTGCGCTCATGTGCAAAGCAAACAACGAACTAAGTTCTGTGTGTTCACGGATTCTTTGAGCATGTATCCGTACTACCTGGACTTACTTATTAACAACATGTTATGTTAGATAAAATCATTCATTACTCCATAAAGCATAAGCTGGTCATTGGCTTTTTCACATTGGTCCTGATAGCGTGGGGTTCTTACTCTTTAACTCAACTCCCCATTGATGCCGTACCCGATATAACCAATAACCAGGTGCAGGTGATTACGCAAGCCCCTACGCTGGGAGCGCAAGAAGTAGAACAATTTATTACAGCACCCATAGAACTTGCGCTTAGTAATATTGCCAATGTTATTGAAAAGCGTTCCATCTCACGCTCCGGGATTTCAGTTATCACCATTGTATTTAAAGACAATGTAGATGTGTATTGGGCACGGCAGCAGGTAGGCGAAAGACTTAAAGAAGCCGAGGCCCAGATACCGAAAGGTCTCGGTGAGCCTGCGTTAGCACCTATCACCACGGGTCTTGGAGAAATCTATCACTATGTGATACACACCAAGCCTGGCTTTGAGGATAAGTATTCGCCAACTGACTTACGAACCATTCAGGATTGGATTGTGCGAAGACAATTGGCGGGTACAGAAGGCTTGGCCGAAGTAAGTGGTTGGGGCGGTTTTGTTAAGCAATATGAAATCGCACTTGACAATGATAAACTTAACTCCTTAAACATATCCATTCCTGAAATTTATGAAGCACTCGAAAAGAATAACGAGAATACAGGAGGCAGTTATATTGAGCAACGCAGCAGTGCTTATTTTATTCGCGGCCTGGGGCAAGTCAAATCACTGCAAGACATTGAAAAAATTGTAGTTAAAAATATAAATGAAATTCCAGTACTGATACGCGATGTTGCCAAAGTACAATTTGGAAGCGCCATGCGATACGGTGCTGTAACCCGCAATGGTGAAGGAGAAGTGGTTGCAGGTATTACGCTCATGCTAAAGGGAGAGAACTTCAACAACGTGATTAAAAATGTAAAGGAGCGGATGACACAAATTCAAAAATCGCTTCCTGAAGGTGTGATCATAGAACCCTTCATTGATCGGACAGAGTTAGTTGGCAGAGCCATTGGAACGGTGGAGAAGAACTTACTGGAAGGTGGCCTGATAGTCGTGTTTATTCTCGTGTTGCTCCTGGGAAATCTTCGTGCAGGTTTGGTAGTAGCATCGGTTATCCCGCTGGCAATGCTTTTTGCTATCTCCATGATGAACCTTTTTGGCGTATCGGGTAACCTGATGAGCTTGGGTGCAATTGATTTCGGATTGATTGTAGACGGAGCTGTGATTATCGTGGAGAGTATAGTTCATCGCATTGTGATAAATAAGTCACTCTACCCAGGCGTAAATAGATTGTCATCGCAGCAAATGGATGAAGAAGTTTATTCAGCCGCTTCCAAAATCAGAAACAGTGCTGCCTTTGGGGAAATTATTATTCTGATTGTTTACCTGCCCTTGTTTGCGTTGGTGGGTATCGAAGGAAAAATGTTTAAGCCAATGGCTCAAACCGTAGCATTCGCTATTCTTGGTGCCTTCATTCTTTCTCTAACCTATATACCTATGATGAGTGCCCTGTTCCTTAGTCGCAAGACAGAACATAAGCACAATATCTCAGATAGCTTGATGAGTTTCTTTCATAAAGTCTATGAACCTATGCTTACCACTGTATTACGTTTCAAAAAAATCACCATCAGCTTATCCATTCTATTGTTTGCTTTTGCCCTATGGATTTTCAGCACTATGGGAGGAGAATTTATTCCAACGCTGGAAGAAGGCGACCTGACGGTAGAGATCAGCATGATGCAGGGAACCTCGTTGTCGCAAACAGTAAAAACATTTTCTAAAGCGGAGGAAATTATAAGAAAAGAATTTCCAGAAGTAAAGCAGGCTGTTACCCGTATTGGAAGTGCAGAGATTCCTACTGACCCTATGCCCATTGAGCGAGGCGATATGATGCTTTCCATGAAGCCGAAAGAAGAATGGCGTGTGAACAGCCGTGAAGAGATGCAGGAGATGATTGAAGAATCGCTCTCAGTTTTACCTGGTGTTAATGTGGAAGTAACCCAACCTATGCAAATGCGCTTTAATGAGTTGATGACGGGAATCCGTCAAGATGTGGCGATCAAGATTTATGGAGATGATCTGGATGAACTCACAACAGAGGCAGGTAAGATAGCCAAGCTAATTGCTCCGGTAAAAGGTGTTAGCGAACCCATTGTAGAGCGTGTTACTGGCCTTCCTCAAATTATTGTAGAATACAATCGGGATAAGATGGCACAATACGGACTCACCATCTCTGATATTAATATGATCCTAAAAACAGCTTTTGCAGGAAACGTAGCAGGAGTTGTATTTGAAGGAGAACAGCGTTTTGATCTTGTAGTTCGTCTGCACCGTGAATTGCGGGAAGATATCAGCAATATTGAAAACTTGTTTGTCCCTCTCCCTTCAGGGAACAAAGTTCCGTTGAGTCAGATTGCTGAAGTATCCATTAAAGATGCACCGGCACAGGTTAGCAGGGAAAATGGAAAGCGCAGGATTTATGTGGGCTTCAATGTGCGTGGTCGCGATGTTGAAAGCACCGTGGAGGAGATTGAAAAAATCCTGAATGATAAACTGGATTTACCGCCAGGCTATTACACTACGTATGGTGGGCAGTTTCAAAATCTGCGTGAAGCCAATAAGCGACTTTCAATTGCTGTACCTACAGCGCTGGTATTGATACTCGTACTGTTATACTTTACATTCCATTCATTTAAGCAAACTCTTCTCATTTTTACTGCCATTCCACTTTCTGCAATCGGTGGCGTGTTTGCGCTTTGGCTTCGCGATATGCCATTCAGTATTTCAGCCGGCATTGGATTTATTGCCTTATTTGGAGTGGCTGTATTAAATGGTATTGTGCTGATTGGTTACTTTAATCAACTCCAACAGGAAGGCATTACCGATATTATCGAACGGGTAAAACGAGGAACCAGTGACCGTCTTCGACCTGTGATCATGACTGCCTCGGTGGCCTCACTTGGATTTCTCCCAATGGCACTATCCACCAGTGCAGGAGCAGAAGTACAAAAACCATTAGCTACGGTTGTGATAGGCGGTTTGATTTCGGCCACCTTGCTTACACTTCTCGTGTTGCCGATACTCTATATCATCTTTTCGACAGGAATAAAATCAAAATTGAAAATACCTATGAAGTCAATGCTTACAGTAATACTTTTTGCTACGCTGTTCTCTTTTACCGGAATGGCACAAGCCCAGGAAGTAAAACCTATGTCAGTTCAAGAATGCATTAAGAGGGCTTTACAGGATAATCTAAAATCCAAAATCTCAAACCTAGAGATTCAGCAAAGCAAGTCACTGGAAAAAACGGGGTGGGATATTGATAAGACTAATGTACTTCTAACACAAGATCCTACCAGTGGTGGAAATATTGATAATAGCCTGAGCATTGCTCAAACGATTTCATTCCCTACCGTATATGCCATGCATACCAAAGTATTAAGACAGCAAACTGCATTAAGTGAAAAATCTGCATCCGTAACCCGTGTTGAATTAATCAAGGATGTAAAGTTGGCTTATTATAATCTCTTATATTCCATTGAAAGGCACAGACTTCTTTCCTTTCAGGACAGCATCTATGCGAATTTTGCAGAACGTGCAACGGTTCGTTATCAAACAGGGGAAACTTCAAATCTTGAAAAACTTTCAGCTATCAACCGCTCGAAAGAAGTGCAATTACTAAAGCAGCAGGCAGAAGCAGACTTACACATCTACCAGCAGGAATTACAAAAGCTTTTGAACACAAACGAAGTCATGGTTCCCCAGGATACGGATTTACCAAAACTTACTCTTGATCTTTTACCCGATACTTCTGCCATAGCTCAGAATCCGCTACTCAATTTTCACCGTCAAAAAACCAGTGTAACAGCCTCACAACTAAAATTAGAGAAGAACAAGTTTATGCCTGATCTTACAGTTGGGTTTAATCGCCAGGCACTGCTCTCTGCCTACAACCCTGCTGACATTACACGTTCCTACTTTCCAGGTACACGCAGTGGCGGATTTGAAGTAGGTTTAGCTATTCCACTTTTCTTTAATGTGCAACAAGGTCGTATTCAGGCTGCAAAAATTAATAATGAAAAGTCCTACGCTGAACTTCAAAACACGAGCAATATTCTAAAGTCGACATACAACCAGCAATTGCAACAACTACAAAAGTTACAGAACACTTTACTGTATTTTGAAACCAGTGGTCTACAGCAGGCCGATGAATTGTTGAGTATTGCCGCATTTGCTTATAGTAAGGGCGAAATCGGATATGTTGAGTTTATTCAAAATACTTCACAGGCCGTGCAGAGTAAACTCCTTTATATAGACACGGTAAATAACTACAATCAAACCATTATAAACATTGAGTATATCACCGGTTCGGTAAACTAATATTACTGAGCGGCTAACATGATAAATAATCAACTATGAAAACATTAAAAACATATACCTTTCTTCTTTTACTTCTGATAATTTCAGCTTGCAATAATGAAAAAGAAGCAACCGAAGAGCAAGCAGAACACCATGATGAAGAATCCTCATCTACTATTGAGCTGACGCAAGAACAAATTAATGCTGTTGGTATTGAGATAGATACTCTGGAAGAAAAAAATCTTAGTGCTGTTGTTAAAGCAAGCGGAAAACTGGAGGTGCCTCCTCAAAACAGAGCCGATATTTCAGTGCTTATGGGAGGATCAGTAAAACAGATTTTTGTACTGGAGGGTAGCTATGTTAAGAAAGGTCAAGTGCTTCTCACGATTGGAAATCTTGAATTCATCAAAATGCAACAGGAGTATCTTACCAATCAAAGTAGTTTTAATTATATCGAAAAAGAATTTCAACGACAAAAAGAACTCAATGAGAGGAATGCCGGAACAGGAAAAGTATTTCAACAATCCGAATCCAATTATCTTTCTGAAAAAGCAAAGCTTCAATCGTTGGCGAAGCAGTTGCAACAACTTAATGTAAATCTTAATCAGCTTTCTGCTGGAGAAATAATTTCTAATCTATCCGTTGTTGCACCCATCAGTGGAGTTGTTGCGCACATTGATGTAAACCTGGGCTCGTTCGTAGAGCCTGGAAAAGTGATTATGGATATTGTGGATAACTCTCAGATTCATTGCGATCTCCAGGTGTACGAGAAAGATTTGTTTAAAGTTAAAATTGGGCAGAAGGTAAATTTCATGTTAACCAATCAAAATAATCAACAGATTCAGGGAGAGATTTATGGTGTTAACCAATCGTTTGAAGGCGAAAGTAAAGCGGTACTCGCTCATGCAGTAGTAAGAAATGTAAAAGGCTTAAAGCTTTTTCCAGGGATGTATGTTTCAGCTTCCATCGATGTTGGAAGTCAGACCATGCCGGCAGTTCCGGTTGATGCCATTGTCAAATCTGACGGAAAGAACTACATCTTTGTTCTTGTTGAAGAAGGCAATAAAGCGGAGGTAATGCATTTTCAGAAAGTAGAGGTTGTGACAGGGATTACTGATTTGGGATATATTGAAATCAAACCCTTGGAAGAGATTAAGCAAAATTCAAAAATCGTTATTAAAGGAGCGTTTTACATTTTATCAAAATCACAGGGAGCCTCAGAGGAAGAACATTAGAATAGGCCTTGAGGCCATATTAAATATCTTACCGAAATTAAGATGATAACACTAATTACCGGAAGTCTTGTTTTAAGCGTACTGCATGCCTTGATTCCAAATCATTGGCTTCCAGTATTAGCTATTGCTAAAAAAGAAGGATGGTCATTGAACCGCACTACATCTATTACGGTTATCGCTGGCTTGTCACATGCATTGAGCACAGTGTTGGTAGGAATTGTTGTAGGATTGATAGGCCTCACACTGTCCGATAGGATTAACTATTTTACTCACTTCGTTGCGCCATCAGTTCTTATAGCATTAGGATTATTTTACATCTATCAACATCATAAACACAAACACTTCCATCTGCATAAGCATGACGAAATAGTTTCAGACAAAAAGATTATTGCCAGCCTGGCACTGGCGATGTTCTTTTCTCCATGCCTGGAAATCGAAGCCTATTTTTTTTTGGCAGGTAGCCAGGGTTGGTGGATGGTTGCCATGCTAGCAACGCTTTATACGGTCGTTACCGTAGGTGGCATGGTGGTATGGGTACGCTTTACCTATACAGGATTACTAAAGCTTAATTGGCATTCGCTGGAACATAATGCTGGAATCATTACGGGTATTACACTGGTGCTTACAGGAATTGCTTCATTTTTTATTCATTAATAAACATTTAAAGTATGTCTTCCGAACAAATCAAAAATAATAAAGAAGAGACAGGGTGTTGTGAACCTAGTACGCCAATCGTACTACCACCGAACAAAAGTAAAGGTGACGGTGATCACGATCATGATGAAGCGGGTGGCATTAACAAAGAGTGGCTATCGGCAATGGCAAGTTTTGTTTTATTGATCGCGGGGTTAATACTTGACAATCTAGTAAGTCCATCGTGGTTTACAGGGTTTGTCCGGTTTGGATGGTATGCTATTGCATACTTTCCGGTTGGACTTCCTGTTTTACTAAAGGGGCTGCGTTACGCATTTCGTGGTGAAGTTTTTACAGAATTTATTCTGATGAGTATTGCCACCATGGGCGCATTCTATATTGGTGAGTATCCTGAAGGCGTTGCCGTGATGGTCTTCTACGCAATTGGTGAACTATTTCAAAGTGCGGCAGTCAATCGGGCCAAGCGAAGCATAAAAGCACTCATGGATGTAAGACCTGATGTGGCCTCAGTCTATCGTAATGGTAATCTCGTAAATGTTGATCCAACCGAAGTGCTGGTGGGTGAGTCAATTTTAATAAAAGTTGGTGAGCGTGTTCCACTGGATGGTGAGATGTTGAGTGAAGGAAGTTCTTTTAATACGGCAGCCCTAACCGGTGAGAGTAAACCAAAAACTATTGAGAAAGGTGAAACAGTATTAGCCGGAATGATTAACGAATCAATGGTCGTTGATCTAAAGGTTACAAAACTTTTCAATGAGAGTTCACTGGCAAGAATTCTTGAGTTGGTACAAAATGCTACGGGGCGAAAGGCTAGGACAGAGTTGTTTATTAGGAGGTTTGCAAAAGTCTATACACCTATTGTTGTATTTCTTGCTATCGCTCTTACTTTATTGCCTTATTTTTTTGTGCAAGAGTATAATTTTGATCAGTGGTTGTATCGTGCATTGATTTTTCTGGTGATATCCTGCCCGTGCGCTTTGGTTGTGGCAATACCTTTAGGATACTTTGGGGGTATAGGCGCGGGTTCACGCAATGGTATTTTGTTCAAGGGATCAAACTACCTCGATTTGATGACACGCGTGAATACTATTGTAATGGATAAAACAGGAACGCTTACTAAAGGAGTTTTTAAAGTGCAGCAAGTGGTAAGCAAAGGCATGAATGAAAATGAATGGCTTCCACTGGTTGCAGCATTAGAATCCAATTCAAATCATCCAGTCGCAAAGGCCGTTGTTGAATTCTCGAAAGGCCGTTATGATAAAATCTCCGTTGATACTCTCGAAGAAATAAAAGGACATGGATTGAAAGGAATTATTCAAGGCAAAGAAGTCCTTGCAGGTAACCCTAAGCTATTATCTAAGTTTGGAGTAACAGTCGATCAGGAAACTTTAAGTATTTCCGATACTATTGTTACAATAGCCATAGACAAAACATTTGTTGGGTATATCACCATTTCTGATGAAATCAAAGAAGACAGCAAACAAGCTATTGAACAAATGCATGCGCTCCATATTAAAACCATTATGCTGAGTGGAGATAAGCAGACAGTAGCTGATAAAGTTGCTAAGACATTAGGAATTGATCAGGCTTACGGAGAACTACTTCCTGAGCACAAGGTTGAGAAAGTAGAGGCGATTAAAAAGGGAAAAAAAGAAGCCGTTGCCTTTGTTGGTGATGGAATTAACGATGCCCCCGTTCTTGCTTTGAGCGATGTAGGCATTGCGATGGGCGGATTAGGAAGTGATGCTGCCATTGAAACAGCGGATGTAGTAATACAAACGGATCAGCCTTCCAAAATCGTAACCGCAATTAAGATCGGTAAGGCAACTAACCAGATTGTGTGGCAAAACATCGCTATGGCATTTGGTGTAAAGTTAGTTGTGATGGCTCTCGGTGCAGGCGGCCTGGCTACTATGTGGGAGGCAGTGTTTGCTGATGTAGGTGTTGCACTATTGGCCATCTTGAATGCGGTGAGGATTCAGCGGATGAAATTCAATTGACTAATTAATTCCGTTTAAACGAAGAAAATTCCCTTATTTAGGGCTGTTTTAAATCATTTTCGCAAAGACAATTCTGATCCTAAAATTCGTTTAACATCTTATTATCGCACCCAAGTAGTATTGATATGTTTCGCTCCTTTTTCCAGTTAAGCCTTCGCAATCTATTTCGAAAAAATGGATTGTTTACTTTTATCAATATAAGTGGCCTTGCAGTCGGACTGGCAGCTCTTCTGTTGATTGCGATGTTCATTTATGATGAGTATAATTTTGATGCCTACCACAAAAACGCTGACCGAATCTACAGAATTGTATTGGACTTTTCGGAAAAGGGAAATACGGTAAGTTGGGCCCGTACAAGCGCCCCTATCGGAAAATATCTTACAGGAGCTTATCCTGAGGTCGAGCAAGTAGTTCGGCTGCGGAAGAATCCGGGAACGGATCTAATAAGCCGCGATGAAATCAAATTCTATGAAGAGCGGGTCTTCTTCGCTGACAGCACCTTGTTCAATATTTTTGATTTTGAACTGGAGAATGGAAACCCGGCTGTAGCACTGAGAGACAAAAATTCGATAGTGATCACATCGGTTTTGGCTAAAAAGTATTTCAAGAATGATGATGCCATCGGCAAGACCCTACGCTTAAATAATCTTATCGATCTAAAAATTACAGGTATTCTGAAGGAGATCCCGGCTCATTCGCATTTTGTTGCGGATGCCTTTATTACTTTTTCATCACTTGATAATCTTATAGGAGAAAAGCGGCTGACACATTGGGGTTGGATGGATCATTACACGTATATATTGTTGGCCCCCGGCTCGACTGCTGCACAGCTCGAGTCCAAATTTCCCAACTTCATCAGGAACAACGCGCCCGAATGGGTTCTCGAGAAGGAGCGACTTTACCTACAGCCATTGAAATCTATCCATTTACATTCTGACCTCAAAGATGAGATCACTCCAAACAGTCGCAACAGTTACTCATATATTCTCGGCACTATCGCAGTTTTCATCCTTTTGATGGCGTGTGCGAATTTCGTTAATTTATCTACTGCCACGCTGACAGGTCGATTCAAAGAAATCTCTATTCAGAAAGTGCTCGGAGCAGGACAATTCCATTTGGCTCTGCACTTCTGGATTGAATCGATTTTAATATGTGCGATTTCGTTACTATTAGCATTTGTACTTGCAGCATTCACACTACCCTATTTTAATATTTCAACTGGCAAGCAAATGTCAATTGTCAACAGTGAGTGGATATTAGTACCTGCGCTCGCCCTTGCAGTAGCAATCGGGTTTCTTTCCGGGGTTATGCCGACCATTCAGTCTGGCAAATTAAATATCATGAATATATCAAAGCCCCAAGGAAAATTGGAGAGTAAGTCCGCGATCCGGTCTGGGTTAATTACTTTTCAATTCTGCATCTCCATTTTGCTGATTACAGCTACCTGGATTGTATCAAACCAATTCAACTTTCTGAAATCATCGCGACTTGGATTTACGAGCAATAATGTGTTAGTGGTACCCGTAAAAGACAGAGGTCAGAATGAAAAGCACGCTATTATTACGAATGAGATCCGGAAATTGCCGGGAGTCGTGAATGCCAGCTTTTCATCCAGTTCACCCGGAACAGGCAACACGTACACTTACACGTATACCCTTGCAGGAACTGAAAGTGGTGAGCAGGCAATGGCGGCCTTTTTCGTGGATGAGAATTTTTTCGAACTCTATGATGTCAAATTAAAGGAAGGCCGCTTCCCGAACTTCGACAAAAAAGATACGCTTGTCGATGTCATTCTTAATGAGTCTGCGGTAAGGTATCTTCAACTATCCGACCCTATAGGTCAATTAGTTCGCGGTCAGGTGCAGGGAAAAGTAGTAGGAGTAATAAAGGATTTCAATCATGCGACACTTCATTCTAACATCGAGCCTGTCATCATGTATTCCTACCCTCAGAACTTTCGGTTTGTATCCGTACAACTACAACAGGGATACGATCATAAGCTAATAGCGGCTATCGAAAAACGCTGGCAAGAATTTTACCCGGAGTACCCGCTGGAATATTTTTTCCTGGATGAGAAGATCAAGCAATTGTATGGAGCAGAGTCTCAGTTGAGCAAGGCTTATACCTCGTTCTCTATCATCGCTATCCTGATTGCGGGAATTGGTCTGATCGGCCTGACCACCTATGTATTAAATCGTAAGCTCAAGGAAATCAGCATTCGAAAAGTGTTTGGAAGCTCCACTACACAACTTATATGGTGGATCTATTCGGGATACTTAAAAATTGCATTGATAGCAACGCTTATCGCCTGGGGTGTGGGCTATTACTGGATGAAGAATTGGTTAAATGGCTTTGCATTTAAAACTGAGATCAACCTTAACTACTTTGTTCTCCCGGCATTGGTGATGATCATAATTTTGCTTCTCACAACCGGGTTTCAGACGTTTAAAGCGTCAAGGAGTAATCCGGTAAAATATTTACGGGATCAATGAAATGGTATTACGAGTGGGAGTAATAGGTGCTATGCTTGTCAAGGGATGCATACTCAATAGCCTTAAAAACCGCTATGTGGGAAGCTGTGTTTGCCGATGTGGGTGTGGCATTACTAGCAATTTTAAATGCAGTAAGAATTCCGCAGATGAGGTTTTAAACGAGGAAGGCTCTCGGGAATTCCGAAAGCCTTCCTTGATTTAATTGTTCCTACCAATCTTTTGGACCTCTTTTGAAATGATCCAGGCTGGATATCCTTGCGATACTACGTTGCCCTTTTCTGTGGCTACAGATCTTCCAATAGATTGTACGCCTTTGGAAATTACATAGGCAGGCTGATCAACGGACATAATATCAAGTCCAGTTTTTCGGGTTAACAAATCTTTATTGCTAAACCGTTGAACATCCTTCGATATCACCCATCCCTGCGCAATGCGATTATTCGGATTAGCTTGTGAATAGGCAAGTACGTTGACAAGTGAAAAGGCAACTGCTATAAGAATTTTATTTGATGCTTTCATGATTTCTAGTATTTGAATTTTTCAGTAATGCCCGGACGATCGAATATCATCCAAGCTTGCATGATGAGAAAATGTTGTCTGAAGACTTTCAGACTGTGATGCGGGTTTCTCTAAATGATAAAAACCCGATTGATGAGATAGATTGGATTCCTGTCCTTGATCTTTGACCGGTGATCAACAATTGATCCGACTAAACCGGTACGCATTAAGTGGCTTCTTAAAGTAATTTCTTCATTCAATCCCACTGATAATGGTGGGATAGAAAAAGATGGAACGGACGACTCATAATTGGCGTTGATTTTCGCCAACTGGGTAACGTGTTTGCAGCAGCTATCCTCAAGCAGGTCGTCAGGGCAACAGTTTAGAACTGGTTTGAACAACGCGATATTGTCTGTAGAATCGCTGCAATACCGAGTGTTGATAAGTACTCCCGTACTGAACGGAACGTATATAACAAAAAGCAATATGGATAGAAATGTATTCATTCTGAATCTACTCTTAATACGTCATACACACTCGAAAGTTTTCACTTTACGGTATGGCATTTCATGATTATTGTCAAATGTAATGTTGACATTCGGCAGCCTTTGAAGGTTTCGTAAGGTTATTTCGTCCTTCACAAAATTTTAGCTCCGTGAGTATTACAATATCCAGCGTGTTAAATAAGATTCAAAAGAGTAAGACTACCATAAGGATGTGTGCTCCGAATACCGATCAATTTCGAGTGTAACATTTTTAAAAACTACACAATCTTTATAGCATATGGGTATTTTTTAACCGTATCTAAATCGATTCCGTAGATATTTACAACAATATGGCTTGATTTTTACCCTATGTTGAATACCTTGTTTTACTCAGGGATTTGTTTGACCAACAAGTTGACTGAGTATTACCAATTAAGTATAAAACATTGCCAAGATTATATAAGTAGCATGGACATAGCATATTGACTCGCACTTACCAATGAACATTTTTAAACCAACCTTAAACCTTAAACTTTTGACTATTATGAAAACGAAAAACCTCTTGCTTGTCTCTCTTTTCCTTACATTAAGTCTCCCGGGCTTTGCGCAAACCATTATCAGTGGAGTGTACAAAACCTATAATGACTATACTAACCAAAAAATCACTTTCGGCATTGATTGCAAAACCGAAAAACATAAAATCAAGCTAAATGAATTTCCAAACAAATCATTCATTACAGTAATACACGATGGCAAACCACACCAAATGGCCAAAGACAGCGTTTTTGGCTACCAACTTTGTGACGGAAATTTTGTACGTTTTGTAGATAACACAGATTATCACTTGACTGAAAAAGGGGATGTGTGGCTCTATAAGAAGTTGATGGTAAAATCGCCCAAAGGATCACCTGAACCGAATCTAAATTTCTTTAGCGTTGCTGGTGAAAAACCTATAATTCTTACTATGGAGAACCTGAAGAAAGCATTTCCCAATAATCATAAATTTCACGATGCCTTGACCGCGCAATTTAAGAACGATGCGGAACTAGCCGCATTTGATAGCTTTCATAAAAAATCGAAGGTTAATCATTTGTTGGAAATGTCCAGAGACTAACTAAACATCAAATTGAATATGAAGACAAACTTGATCTTATTTCTAATGCTATTTACGGTTGCCTCTTTGCACTTAAAAGCTCAGGAACTTCCTCCTAAACACAGAGGAATGCATCCTGTTTTAAAGGCTGATGGAAAAGTGTACGATGAAAGTGGGAAACAACTTGGCTACATTACCAAGAAGGGTAAAATATGCGATGTGACCGGAAAAGTGATTGGTATTATTTCCAAATCAGGTAACGTTACTGCGGGTAATGGGAAAGGCATAATCGGGACGATGCAGAAAGATGGGAGTTTCAAATCCAACAAGGGCTACGTGGTAACTGATGAAGATGGCGTACTGAAAGTACAAGGAAAGGAAGTTGCCAAAGTAGAACACGGCTATAAGTACAGAAAAGACCATGCCTGCGTGGTTCACTGTTTCTTCAGTTCCGAAAGCGAAGATGCCAAAGAAATCGATGAAAATATTGAGCAATAGTGCGCTCGAATTAAGCAAAGCCCGCCAACCGGTGGGCTTTTTTTATTTTTCCAGCACCAAAATTTTATAACTTTAGATCTGATTCCTGATTTTTATCATGTCTTGAAGCAATTAAAGTCATAGGGCATGGATGGACTTAATAGTTAGTTTGTTATAACAATTGAGCAATGATAAGTTTCTCAGCCATACGAAAGATCAAATGCCCGATGGCGCTTTGCGTCATCGTATCGTTTGCTTTAGTATTCGGATGTGATCTTTTGTGTGACTTGGGCATCATTTCATTTTCGCCTACTACGCCTACCGTTGTCTCCACTACTTCCCATAATCATAGTCATGAAAGTGAGCAGGGGCACCATGGAAGTTCAGCAACCGCAGGTCACAATCAGAACTCCCACAGCCACACAGATGATAAGCATGACCATGGTAATGAGGCAGAAGACTGTTGCGATGACATCACCCAGCAGTTCTATTCCTCACTTGTTAGTTCTTCTGGAGCCTCCTTAGGTTCGCTGATTCATGCCGAAGCTTTTAAATTAATCAGCACCTTTACCCTTCCGGATATCTTCAAGGTAGAGTCCTTTAAAGGATTGCAGGTTGTCTCCACCTACGATCACCACTCCAATGGCCCGCCTGACAGAAAGGTCGGCCAACGTATTTGTATTCTTTTCTGCACTTTCCTTATTTAAGTCATTCGACTCATGGCCTCTACTTGCTACGAGTTAATAGCAAGCATTGCATGTTTGTTTCCTTTTCTCAAGTTCTGAGAGGATAACAAAACTTCCCATTTCATTCTTTTAGCCATTAAACCCATTGGGTTGAGTTATGAAAATATTCAAGTTGCATATTAAAAACATGCTTTGCGATCGCTGCATTTACGTGGTGCGGCAGATTTTAAATCAGTTCAATGTCTTGCGGGTAAAAATCGAACTCGGCCAAGTTTCATTCTTATCAGCAAACGAGCATATCCTCCCGTTGCTGGAAAAAAGACTTAACGAATTCAACCTGCAAATTATTCATTCAAAGGATGAACAGATTATTGAATCCATCAAACTGGAAGTAAAGCGATACCTCGATGAGATCGAACAGCATGACAAGGCTGGCAAGTTTTCAGACTTTGTGGAGAAGCGATTGTCGAAGAATTACTATAACCTGAGCAAACTATTCAGTCGTACAGAAAAAATTACAATTGAGGCCTATTTGATTAGACAACGAATTGAACGGGTGAAGAGACTGCTCCGGGAAGACCAACTCACACTAAATGAAATAGCAGATCGCATGCACTACACCAACGTACAGCATCTTTCATCGCAATTTAGGAAGGTCACAGGTTTTTCGGTACGCGAGTATAAAAAGCTGCAACGCACGGAACATTCTCACAAATCACTGATGGAGGTCCTTGCTGAAATTCACACCAAGGGATTTGTCAATGCCTTTGACATACACAAGAATAAAATAATTGTAGCAGGCAATTCAAAGAGCGTGAAGGATGTGACGATAAAAGAAGTTTATCGCTTTGACGAAACACCAAATTCGCTGGGAGACAATGCCCTTTACACCATTGAGGATGACCGGGGTAATAGAGGCTATTTGATTTGTCAACACTAACGGAAAGTATCAGGAGGCAATTAAGTATAAAAAATAACCAGAATAATTTGCCACAAGGCAAGCGGACAAAACGAATTTTAAAGTACAGCAATCTATGGTAGAAAAAATAATCAGTTGGGCAATTCACAATCGATTCATGGTTTTGATCGGCATCGTGATGATTACTATTGGAGGAATTTATTCTATCAGGGAAACTCCTGTTGATGCAATTCCTGATCTGTCCGAAAACCAGGTGATCGTATTTACGGAATGGATGGGGCGGAATCCGCAGATTATCGAAGACCAAATCACCTATCCGCTTGTCACAAACCTTCAAGGTATTCCCAAAATAAAAACGATTCGAGCTGCCTCCATGTTCGGCATGAGTTTCATCTTCGTCATTTTCGAGGATGATGCGGAGATATATTGGTCGCGCACCCGCGTTTTAGAGCGATTGAATTATGCGCAGAAATTTCTACCGCCAGGCATTACCCCAACGCTAGGCCCCGATGGCACCGGTATCGGTCATGTTTTCTGGTACACGTTAAAGGGAGATGGATACAATCTCGGAGAACTGCGCGCCTTGCAGGATTGGTACGTAAAATTTGCGCTTCAAAATGTGGCGGGGGTAAGTGAAGTGGCTTCCTATGGAGGATTTCAAAAGCAATATCAGGTAGCCATTGATCCGCATAAGCTCATTTATTATGGAGTACCCTTGATGGATGTAGCAAAAGCGGTTGTTAATAATAACAGGGATGTCGGTGGTAGTCTCTTTGAGATGAACGACATGGGTTACATGATCCGTGGACTTGGGTACATCAAGACACCGGAAGATATCGAGAACATTTCTGTTGGAACGTACCGCTCTATCCCCATACGACTGAAAGATGTTGCGCATATCCAGATGGGTGGTGAATTAAGATTGGGAATCATCGAAGAAAACGGTGAAGGTGAAGCGGTTGGTGGCATTGTCGTGATGCGCTATGGTGAGAATGCCAAAGACGTTATTGAGCGAGTGAAGGTGAGGATAGAGGAATTTAAAAAGGGCCTTCCTGAAGGTGTCGAATTTCATGTTGCCTATGACCGCAGCGGACTTATCGATGATTCCATTAACACATTGTCCGAAGCGTTGTGGCAGGAAATACTGATTGTATCCATTGTGGTCGTACTCTTCCTCTTCCATGTACGCAGCGGTCTTGTGGCCATTGCTTCTATTTTGCTTTCCGTGCTGATAGGGTTTATCCTGATGAAGGTTTTCGGAATAACCGCCAACATTATGTCGCTGGGAGGAATAGCCCTTGCGATAGGCGATGTGGTTGACCCGGGAATTGTAATGGCCGAAAATGCATACCGGTCTCTAACTAACCAGGTACTACAAAACAATCCAAGTGATGAAAACAACTGAAAAGCAACGGATAGGTCACACCAAAGAAATTTCTGATGAAGAACGTGTGAGCATTATTGAAGAATCATCCAAAACGGTTGGACGATCCATCTTCTTCTCAGTGATCATTATGATCGTCTCATTTGCTCCGGTTCTTTTTCTCACAGGGCAGGAAGGTAAATTATATACTCCGTTAGTATTGACGAAAACATTTTCGCTGCTGGGTGCCGCTTTGTTAGCCATAACCGTATCACCCATGCTTGCGAGGATATTTGTAAAAGGGCGGTTAGTGCCGGAGAGCCGCAATCCGGTATCGAACTTCTTTGTTAGAATTTATACACCGGTTATACGCCTTTGCCAGCGATTTAAATATGTAACTCTTGCAATCTGTTTTGTACTGGTTGCCGGCAGCACGCCTTTTGTACTCAACCTGGGCACCGAGTTCATGCCGGAATTGGACGAAGGTTCCCTATTAATGATGCCCGTAACGCTCCCGGATGTTTCCAACGCTGAAGCCAAACGCATCATTCAAATCCAGGACAGGATTTTAAAAAGCATCCCTGAAGTGGAAAATGTGCTGGGCAAGGCAGGGCGTGCCTATACGGCTACAGACAACTCTCCGATGGCGATGATTGAAACCATTGTGGTGCTCAAACCAAAATCAAAATGGAGAGAAGGAATGACCAAGGAAAAACTCATCGCGGAGATGGACGAGCGTGTCAGTATCCCTGGAGTGGTGGTCGGATGGACACAGCCAATTATAAACCGGATCAATATGCTTTCTACGGGTATCCGTACCGATGTTGGAGTGAAAGTGTTCGGATCAAACCTCGACTCTCTTTTTATTCTCACTGCAGAAATTGAAAAAGCACTAAGGGGTATTGACGGACTAACTGATCTTTACCTGGAGCAACTCACCGGGGGGAAATACCTTAATATAAAAATCAACCGCGAAGCAATTGCCCGCTATGCGCTCAGCATAGAAGATGTAAACATGGTGATTGAAACAGCTTTAGGTGGTATGATCCTAACCAACACGGTTGAAGGACGCGAGCGTTTCACCATTACAGTCAGACTTGCACAAGATTATCGAAATGATCTTGATGAGATCAAGCGCGTACCTGTACAAACATCTTCGTATGGTGTAGTTCCGCTATCTGTGCTGGCAGATATCACGGTAGAGGAAGGACCGCCTATGATTAATTCGGAAAACACAAGACTTCGCGGAACGGTGTTGTTTAATGTACGCGGACGTGATATGGGAAGTGTTGTGAATGAAGCGAAAGCAAAAATCGATGAGCAATTTAAAAAACTTCCCAAGGGCTACTACATCCAGTGGAGTGGTCAATACGAAAATCAAGTGCGCGCAGAAAAGCGTCTCATGATCATTATTCCGATCACGCTACTCGTCATAGGTATTATTCTATACATCACGTTCCACACATTCCGTGAAGTAATTATCGTGTTTGTAGGCATACCAGTCGCATTGGTTGGCGGAGTCTATTCATTGTACTTCTACAACGTAAACTTTTCCGTGGCCGTAGCAGTAGGATTTATTGCCTTGTTCGGAGTAGCCGTAGAGACGGGTGTTTTGATGATCGCCTACATGAATGATTCCATCAAGCGATTGGTGGGGAGTAAGAAAGAAACAAACCAGTCCATTGAAAAGGAAGACTTGCACAATGCCATTTTCGAAGGCGCTGTACCCCGCGTAAGGCCGTTGCTGATGACCGTATTGGCCAACATCCTGGGATTAATCCCGATACTCATCTCTACAGGCACAGGCAGTGATGTGATGAAGCCCATTGCCATACCATTTGTGTTCGGCCTGGTCTCTTCTACCATTTTCGTGCTTGTCGTACTGCCGGTATTCTATCAGGTGGTCAGAGAATATGAATTGAAAAAAACCGGAACACTCAAAGTATTAGATATTGAAGAATAACATCATGGGAAAAATCACTTTATATATAATGGTCATCTTATCCATACTCGTTTACGGGTGTAAAAAAGAATCGCATGATGAGCACGGCAAACAAGGATCTCAACCTGGTGATGAAGCAAGTCAAAAAGCTCTTTCCATTTCAGCGGAACCAACTAACCGGAAAGTTATTTCAAGCCAGGCCCTTGTAAAGCCAGTTAAGCAACTTCAATCAGGTCCGGTTAACGCCTATGGATTTATTACCCTCGATGAACGCAGGAGCAATCAGGTATCTGCACGGGTAGGTGGTCGTATCGAAAAGCTTTATGTGAAATATGAAAATCAATTTGTACGGAAAGGTGATAAGATACTTGACTTATATAGTCCGGATCTTAATACGTATCAGGAAGAACTTTTGTATGCACACAAAGTTGACCCGGAGGGAGAACTTCCAAAGCATGCTGCTCATAAACTTAAACTTCTGGGAATAACCGATGTTCAAATAAAGCAGATTGTAGAATCAGGCAAGGCATCCCTAACGCTTTCCATCTACAGTGCCTATGATGGATACATTTTTTATTCATCATCAACCCAAATGTCCTCTACTGGACCAGCGATGGCTTCTTCTGGAGGAAGTAAGATGGGGGGTGGTATGGGTTCAGGTTCCCAGCAAAAACAGCCGGCCTCATCTTCCACAACTTCAGCGTCCGGACCAATCCGTGAAGGAGCATACGTTTCGCCAGGGCAGACACTCTTTTGGATCAATAATCTTCGTGAGGTGTGGGGTATTTTGTCAGTGGATAACCTTCATCAGGATGAAATAGCACTGAACGATAGTGTAACAATGGTGAGTGAGTTAGTTCCTGATAAACCAATCAAGACTATTGTGCGATACATCGAGCCACAATATGCCACAGGTCAGAAGTTCATTCAGGTAAGAGTGTATCTATCAAATGTCAATAGAAGCCTACGTATCAATTCACTACTAGAGGCTACTATCCACCCAAAAACAAAAGAGTCGTTGACCTTGCCGGCCACCAGCATTCTGTATTTGGGTGGCAGGCAGGCCGTATGGAAAAAAGTGGGGCAAACTGAAGAGGGCACTCACATTTTAGAAATCCAGTTCGTGAGGCTTGGTCCGGTTTCGCAAGGACGGGTAACTGTGTTGAGCGGATTGGAGGCAGACGATGAAGTGGCGTTAGATGCCGGGTACTTAATGGATCGTGAAAGTTTAGTCAAACCAGAGTGAGTCATGCAAAGAAATACGATTTATAT
>JAEUUB010000639.1 GCA_016787745.1 Cyclobacteriaceae bacterium | reverse complement strand
AACACACTGGATCCGGAAATGAAAATTGTCTACGGTGAAAAAACCGTTGGAACCGGAGCGTCCTATAGCTGGGAAGGACCCGTGTTGGATAAAGGCAATCTGGCTATTTCCGAAAGCGTGCCGGATAAGTCGGTGGCCATTACCATGGACTTTGGCGGAAATCCGGCCTCGGGTTTATATACTGTTGAGTCTGATAATGGCAACACAATTTTGAATTTTAACTTCTATGCCGATCAGGGAATGAACCCTGTAGGCCGGTGGATTAACCTCTTTATGAAAGGGGAAATTGAAAAGTCATTTGACTATGCAGGCGAGAAAATTAAAGCTATTACAGAAGCAAAGCCGGTATTCACGTACCCAATTACGGAAGTAAATTTACCGGCCATGAGTTATGTGGGTTTATTGCATACCATGAGCCCGAAAGATCCTGCAGCCATTAGTGCGCAAATGGCTAAGATGTATGGCGAACTGGAAGCTATGCTGAAAAAAGCCAAAGTTCCGGTTACCGGTTATCCCTTTGCTCTCTATCCTTCCTACACGGAGGAGTCAATGGACATGATTTGCGCGCTGCCGGTGGCGGCCGATGCCAAAGTGCCCGCGAAATATAAAGTTGAAACCGCCCAGGGCGGTGATGCCATAAAGGGTATTTACAAAGGCGACTACAATAACCTGATGGCTCTCCATACAGAACTCGATCAGTATCTTCAATACAAAAAACTTGAAATGAATGGTGCACCGATAGAAGTATATGTAACTGACCCGATGACAGAGAAAGATACCAGTCAATGGATTACAGAAATCTATTATCCGATAAAGAAAAATTAATCTTTTTAGGCGTCAAGACCTGCGAGGTGTCAGACGCCTAAAAAAAATTTTGAATGACTTTAACCGAATTTAAAAAATCACTTGCAGAACAGCAACCACCCCCGGTTGCTGTTCTCTTACAAGCCTTGTGGTACGATGCCCGAGGCGATTGGGAAAAAGCGCATGCCATTGCCCAAGAGGTTAATACAAAAGACGGATCGTGGATACATGCCTACCTGCACAGAAAAGAAGGCGATCACTTTAACGCGCAGTATTGGTATACGCGGGCAAATCGCGCTCTGCCAAAAATCGACTTAGATGAAGAATGGAATTTTATTGTAAAAGAATTGCTTAGCTAAAACTCAGCAACCAAGGAGGTGTCTCAAACGTCATTCAGTCATCGAGGCCTATAAGCCGCGACCTTCGCCACCAAAGTTAAATTGAGATTCCGGTCAAGCCTGCCTTTGCCGAAGCGCCTTCCCGCACGAAGTTATACGCGGGCGGGGCTACGCGCAGACAGGCTCGGAATGACGTTCAAATTTTTCATGACTTTTGAGACAACCTTATGGCGTTACTGATTTTCCGGATTTTCATGTTCGCGGGGTTGAATTTTTTTCTCCTTCCAGGCAGCCAGCTCTTTTTTTCTTGCTTCCAGTTCTTCAGGCGTTGGTTTGTAATTTATAAGAGATTTTAAATCCGGTTGACCCGCATCCACCCAGGCGGTATACCAAACATCGCCAATGCTTTTCACACTACTACGAAACATCCGTTCTACCATACCCGAAAGCGCCTGATGATACTTATAGGAATATTCCTGCGAATACACTTTCACCGTCTGCTTACCTTTCGTTTCAAAGTTAAATTTGTTCTCGCCAAAAGTTTTGGAAAGTTCTTTTTCCAATAGCAACACCGAATCAACTGCCAGATTTGAATGTCGGATCATTTCCCAGGCCGCCAGTTGTACATTGGGTAAATACGTGGCCGGCCCAACAAAAAAATCATACTCGTCAAAATACAATTCCGGTAACCGCGATTCCCAGAAACCATGAATACCTGTTTGACCCGTAAGTTGACCATCGTAGTTTTTTGTGGTGTGTAAGGGCACATGCGCATCGGCCACATAATGTCCTATATCGGCCGAAAGGCTAAGGATACGATTCGGATCTTTCAGCAACATCGCATCTTTCAATTGAAAATACACCCGGTAAATATGCCAGGGAAGAATTCCTCTCTCCTGAAGGGAGTCTTCTGTAAATTGTTTTACTGCTTCGCTCCAGTAACGCGGCAACTTATAAATAGCACTATCACCATAATCGTCAAGGTCGATAAAATGCCGGGGCGCTTCTTCCGGAATGGCATAGCGCCTTCGATCGGGATTAACGGCTGCCTCGGATAAGTATTGAATATTCTTCTTGTAAAATCCGGCCATGCTGGGCGGAAGAGTATAAACAGCCAGTTGATTAATCTTTCGATGGGCAAAAAATCCCCAGTTACAAAAAACCAGACCCACGCATACCAAAAATATTTTAGGAATTGCTTTCATGAGCTACCTTACCAACTAAAGTTACAAATCATGAAGAAGATTTTCATTCTGTTGTCGTTGATTAGCTTTTATTGTCGGGCCACCGATCCTTATAAAAGAGACCCGGCCGTGGATGTACAGCAGTACACCTTTCGGTTAGAGGTGAATGATTCTACGGATGTGATTGCAGGAAAGGCTTTAGTATCCATCAAATTTAAAATGCCAACAACTGGATTTACTCTGGACCTGACGACCCAGGACAGATCGGGAAAAGGGATGCACGTTACCTCGGTTGTTTTCGATGGAAAAGAACTGACCTTCAACCACGAATCGAATCGGCTGAAGATAGTATTGCCTGCATCGCTCAAAGAGAATGATGTAAAAACCTTCGAAATTAATTACAGTGGTATCCCACAGGATGGACTTATCATCGGTAAAAATAAATTTAACGACCGCGGGTTCTTTGGAGACAATTGGCCTGACCGCGGGCATCACTGGTTGCCGGTGGTGGATCACCCAAGTGATAAAGCAGCCGTAGATTTTATTGTGGTGGCTCCGTTGCATTATTCGGTTGTGGCCAACGGAATAAAAATTGAAGAGAGTTTTTTGGATGCTACCCGTAAACTCACGCATTGGCATGAAGAAGTTCCCATTCCCGTTAAGGTAATGGTAGTGGGCATTGCACGATTTGCCGTTCAATATGTAGGAAAAGTGGATGACATCTCCGTGGAGAGTTGGGTCTATCCGCAAAACAGGGCTGAAGGATTTTACGATTACGCGATCGCCATTAAAGTGTTGGATTATTTCCACCGGCACGTTGGTCCGTATCCTTATAAAAAATTAGCCAACGTACAATCCAAAACCCGCTGGGGCGGATTGGAAAATGCAAACACCATCTTCTATTTTGAAAACTCAGTGACTGGTAAAGCCGAACGCGAATCTTTAATTGCACACGAAGAAGCTCACCAGTGGTTCGGCAACTCGGCCACTGAAAACGATTGGCATCATGTGTGGCTTAGCGAAGGGTTTGCTACCTACTTTGCTAACCTATACCTGGAATACGCTTATGGCCATGATCGTCTGGTGGAAGAAGAAAAGAAAGACCGACAAGAGATCATTCAGTTTTACAAAAAGAATCAAGCGCCTGTTGTAGACACTACTATCGTGGACATCAATAAGGTGCTTAGCACAAACACGTATCAAAAAGCGGGCTGGGTACTGCATATGTTACGGCATGAAATGGGTGATGTCAATTTCTGGAATGGAATTAGAAAGTATTATGCCCTTTACCAAAACAGCAATGCCATGACATCCGACTTTAGAAGAGTGATGGAAGAAATCTCGGGCAAAGACTTAGCCCTCTTTTTTCGACAGTGGCTGTTTACTGGTGGA
>JAEUUB010000613.1 GCA_016787745.1 Cyclobacteriaceae bacterium | reverse complement strand
CAGACAACGGATCAGGAATTCACCGTTGTCTGTGACTTACATTATTCACTCTTCTTTTCTTTCGAGGAAGCTTTTGGTTTTTTCACCTTAATGGTAAGCGATTCGCCTGTGCCTTCGTAGTCGGCCAGAATTGTACCTCCTTCCACAATTTCACCTTTCAAAATTTCTTCCGCCACCGGATCTTCTAGGTATTTTTGAATGGCCCTGTTAAGCGGCCGGGCGCCAAATTGCGGGTCATATCCCTTTTCGGCCAGGAAGTCTTTTGCTTTTTCGGTAAGCTCAACGTGATAGCCTATAGTGATTATGCGTGCAAACAATTTACTAAGTGTAATATCAATGATTTTGTGAATGTGCTCGCGCTGAAGTGAGTTAAACACAATAACATCATCCAAACGATTTAAAAACTCCGGACTGAAGGCACGTTTCAAAGCGCTTTGAATAGTTGACTTCATTAGCTCCTCATCATTTTCGCGCTTGGCACTGGTGGTAAATCCAATACCTGCTCCGAAATCTTTCAGATCGCGAACGCCAATGTTAGAAGTCATGATAATGATTGTATTTCTAAAGTCTACCCTGCGGCCCAGGCCATCGGTTAAAATACCATCATCCAGTACCTGAAGTAAAATATTAAATACATCGGGGTGCGCTTTTTCAATCTCGTCCAGGAGTACCACCGAGTAAGGCTTGCGTCTCACCTTTTCTGTAAGCTGCCCGCCTTCTTCGTATCCTACATAGCCGGGAGGAGCGCCCACTAAACGCGACACCGAGAACTTCTCCATGTACTCACTCATATCAATGCGTACAAGGGCATCTTCTTTATCAAAAAGATAGCCGGCCAATACTTTGGCTAATTCTGTTTTTCCTACTCCCGTTGGACCTAAAAAGATAAATGAACCAATGGGTTTTTTAGGATCTTTTAAACCAACACGTGTGCGCTGAATGGCTCTTGTTAATTTCTTTATAGCCTCTTCCTGCCCAATCACTTTACCACTCAATTGATCGGCCATGCCCAGAAGCTTATTGCTTTCTTTCTGTGCAATTCGGTTAGCCGGAATACCCGTCATCATACCCACTACATCGGCCACGTTGTCTTCCGTTACCGTGTATTTTTCAGTGCGAGTCTTTTCTTCCCATCGGGCTTTGGCAAGATCAAGCTGCTCGATAAGTTTTTTCTCTTTATCCCGTAATTGGGCGGCCTCTTCGTATTTCTGACTTTTCACCACGCGATTCTTTTCCTTCTTCACATCCTCGATGGCCTCTTCAAATTTTACAATATCCTCCGGAACGTGAATGTTGTTAATGTGTACGCGGGCACCGGCCTCATCCATTACATCAATTGCCTTGTCGGGAAGAAACCGATCGCTGATGTACCGATCCGATAATTTCACACAAGCCTCCAACGCTTCCTTGGTATAGTTTACATGGTGATGATCTTCATACTTTTCCTTGATATTATCGAGAATTTGAATAGTTTCATCTACAGTGGTAGAGTCTACCATTACCATTTGGAATCTACGGGCCAACGCTCCGTCTTTCTCAATGTACTGGCGGTATTCATCCAATGTAGTAGCTCCGATACATTGTATCTCGCCCCGGGCCAAAGCCGGTTTAAACATATTGGAAGCATCCAACGAGCCCGAGGCGCCCCCGGCCCCCACGATGGTATGCAACTCATCAATGAATAGAATTACATCGGCAGATTTCTCCAGTTCATTCATTACAGCCTTCATGCGCTCTTCAAACTGGCCGCGGTATTTGGTACCCGCTACCAACGATGCCAGGTCCAACGTAACTACACGCTTTCCGAAAAGCACCCGTGATACTTTCTTTTGAATGATGCGTAAGGCAAGTCCTTCCGCAATAGCGGTTTTACCAACCCCAGGTTCGCCAATTAAAATCGGGTTGTTTTTCTTTCTGCGACTTAGGATTTGAGCCACCCGTTCAATTTCTTTTTCGCGGCCAACGATCGGGTCGAGTTTATTATCCTCAGCTAACTTGGTAAGGTCGCGGCCAAAATTGTCAAGCACCGGGGTGCGCGATTTTTCTGCGCCCTTTTTCTCTTTGCTTCCGCTGGCGGGATTGGCCCCGCTTCCAAACATTTTAGAAGAGTCATCATCAGGATCATCCGTGTCGGAGGCCGATGTAGGTTGATCGGTTTGATACTCCAACATTTCCTTTACCACATCGTAAGCAACATCAAACTTGTTAAGAATTTGTGTACCCAGGTTGTCGGGGTCACGCAGGATGGATAAGAGCAAATGCTCCGTTCCGATTAATTGCGCTTTAAATATTTTGGCTTCGAGGTACGTGATCTTAAGCACCTTTTCGGAAGCACGGGTCAATGGAATGTTTGCCAGATTTTTTATCTCATGGGTGGCTGTTCCTTTAGAGATCTTTTCGATTTCACCCCGTAGCTCATCAAGTGGCACTCCTAATTTTTTTAAAACCCCAACTGCCACGCCTTCTCCTTCGCGGATCATCCCCAACAGAAGATGTTCGGTTCCGATATAGTCATGACCCAGTCTTAAGGCTTCTTCCCGGCTTAACGAAATTACTTCTTTGACCCGGTTAGAAAATTTTGCTTCCATATTTGGCATATCTTGAGTATTGTAAATGTAGAGTTTTAAGCGTGATAAGTCAAAAATCTTACCAAGCCCTAATTACTGATTTCTTACGGAACCAGACACGTTATTTAACACATTATAGATTTTATTTGTTCAACTCTTTATTCCGTGAGGCAAGCAGAAGGGAACCCGTCCGTGGGCCTTCGCAAAAAAGAAGGTCGATCAGGCTGAGGTTCGCTGCAAATTGATTGCCAAACACCTGCTGGTAGGGTGTGGATTTAAAGATAGATCTGTCTGAATAAGGTTTTTTGGCATGAATCACCGAACGGAGATCATAAAAAGTTGAATCCGGACTTTTTTCGTACGCCACACTTACAGAAATGCTGGGTTTGTGCCGAATGCTTTTCAGACAGAATGACAGCAGTTCGAGATTTAAATCAAAAAGATATTCGTGATTTTTATAGAGAATAGTTTTCAGATCATCGGCAAAGAATTCAAAATAGGGAGCCTTGCGATAGGCGGATTCAATCGTTCGCCAATGATTGTTTTGCCAATGTAAACTGTAATCAATTCGCACATCCCGACCCGGAACCTTTCCATGTTTATTCGTAAGCGGAACCACCAACATCTCAACACCTTGTGCGGTGTTAATATAGCATCGGTTGCGAAAACTCTGCTTCACATAATGCTCATGTTGCTCCCAGGTTATATCATTAAACTGTTGTAATACAGTCATGTATTCCAGAGAGGGTAAATAATGTGGCTCTATAAGTAACGATTTCAATGCGATTTGATTCAAAATTTTAGAATGTGTTTGATTGACATTACAAACGCATAGATTTAATTTATCCGAAAATACCAAGCCCCTGGCGGGTAACAATTGCTTCTCCGTTGGTAAAGTCAACAATGGTAGAAGGGATATTGCCCCCGGCACCGCCATCAATTACCACATCCACCTTGTTTTTAAAGTCCTCATAAATTTCTTCCGGATCGGTTGTGTACTCCTTGATCAGGTCATCATCCTTTATAGAAGATGTAATGAGTGGGTTCTCCAAAAGGTGCACCAGCGCCAACGGAATGGCGTGCTGTGGAATTCGGATGCCGACCGTTTTTTTATTAACATTCAAAATTTTAGGCACATTGGAATTGGATTCGAAAATAAAAGTGAACGGACCGGGTAATAACTTCTTGAGAGTTTTAAACTCGGGTGTATTTATTCGTTTAACATACTTCGAGATATGGCTAAGATCGCTGCATATAAAGGAGAGATTTAATTTCTGCGGTTTCACGTTCGTTATTTGACAAAGTTTTTCAACTGCCCTGCGATTCATTAAATCACATCCAATTCCATAAATTGTATCCGTGGGATATACGACTACAGCTCCCTGCTTTAACAGATTAACCACATAGGCAATTTTGCGTGGCTCGGGCGTAACCGGGTGAATGGTCAGAAATTCAGCAGACATAATTCATTTTAACGAATACAACTTTAAAAGGTATGCGAAGTTAAATCAAATAGCGCAAGGTAGTGGTCTGCACACATTTTAGTAATTTTGAACTCTAATTTTGTTTATGGCTGAAGTATCCAAGACCAAACTCACATTTTTTCTTATCACGTCTACCTTGCTGATTACGTTTGTCTTTTATGCCTATCAGATTTTGTATACCCCTAATATATTGGTAGACAGAGATGATCGCACCTTTATTATTCGTAGTGGATATACTTTTCGTAAAGTGCAGGAAGAGTTGGGGAAAGGGGGATTTGTCAACGACATGGTCTCTTTTAGTTTTTTAGCACGCATAAAGGATTATGACAAACATGTATTGCCGGGTCGTTATACATTTCGTAGAAACATGACTAACATTCAGGCTATTGATGTTTTAGAATCAGGAAGCCGGCAAGCCGTAAAGGTAACGTTTACTAATGTGCGGCTCATAGAAGAACTGGGAGAGAAGATCACAAAAAATATTGGAGTGACACCCCTGGAGTTTGATGAAGCGTTGGAGGAATTCACAGAAACCAATACAGAGGGATTTACAAGAGAAAATGTTATCAGCATGTTTCTGCCCAATACGTATGAGGTTTACTTTAATGTGTTGCCCGATGAGCTAATTGAGCGGATGCATAGGGAGTATAAAAAATTCTGGAATGAGGAACGACTGGCCAAAGCCAATGCAATAGGTCTTACACCTTTCGAAATATCTACACTGGCATCCATCGTTCAGGCTGAAAGTGTAAAAAAGGAAGAATCAAAGATCATTGCCGGGCTATATATAAACCGGTTGAAACGTAACATACCCCTTCAGGCAGATCCAACCCTGGTGTTTGCTACAAAAGACTTTGGAGCCAAGCGAATACTTAATAGCCATAAAGAAGTCGATTCCCCGTACAACACGTATAAATATGCCGGGTTGCCACCGGGTCCAATCAATATGCCCCAGATTTATACTTTGGACGCAGTGCTCGATTATCAAAAGCATGAATACATTTATATGTGTGCTCGTGAGGATTTTTCCGGATACCATAATTTTGCGGCTACCCTTACCGAGCATAATAGAAACGCACAGCGATACCAAAAAGCATTAACGCTGGAAATACAAAAAGGGAAACAGCAGAGAAAATAATGTATACATCCGAAACCCAAATACGCGTACGATACGGAGAGACCGACCAAATGGGGTATGTGTACTATGGAAATTATGCCATGTACTATGAAGTGGGTCGCGTGGAAAGTTTACGAAAATTAGGACTCACATATAAGGAGTTGGAAGCGATGGGTGTTATGATGCCTGTGCTCGAAAATAAGTCGCGGTTCTTGTCGGCAGCCCTATACGATGACGCTTTAAAGATTGTAACCACCATTCGGGAGAAACCGGGGGTGCGCATTCGGTTTGAGTATGATATCTTCAACGGAGAAGGAATATTAATTCATAAGGGAGAAACCTTGTTGGCTTTTGTGGATAAAAAAACCGGACGTCCCTGCAGGCCGCCTCAGGTATTTCTGGAAGTATTGAAGTCTTTTTTTACATGAAGTATGTAACCCGAAAACGAATTCTGGAATTTTCCACGGCTCGAACCGGACGCAGTTGGCTAAAGAAAATTAAATTCAAAAGATACGGCAACCTGTCTCTTTATAAATTTCTAGTTATCTTCTCGCACAACATCGATGAGGATGAGATTCTGGATCGTTCGAATGGGGTGGCCTATAATTTCATACTTGCCACTTTTCCGGCTGTCATTTTTTTATTCACGCTTATCCCGTACATAAACATTTTATATCCTGCAGTTACCAGTGAAACAATTATTCAGTTTTTGGGAGACTATCTCCCAGCCAGCATGTATGAAGTAATCTCCAGCACGGTGTTGGATATTGTGAATAATCAAAGAGGAGGACTCTTAACCCTGGGATTCTTTTTTGCCTTATATCTGGCTACCAATGGAATGATGGCCTTAATGCGAGCCTTTAATGCATGTTATCGAACGGTGGAAAGAAGAAATCCTTTTAAGATGCGATTAACAGCTACCGGGTTAACCTTTATGCTGGCAGCCGTCTTGTTGCTGGCCGTGGTGCTTTTGATTGTCGGGCAATTTGTTTTGGAATATATGTTGGAAAACATTTCTCAGTTCAGTTCTCTTAATCTGGATGCGTATACCATACAATTTATTTTTCTTCTTCGGTTCATCGTTATCTTTATTGTATTCTTCATCGCCATTTCATTTATCTACTACTTCGGTCCGGCTGTTCACTACAACTGGAGTTTCTTTTCTATTGGTTCTGTGCTGGCTACCTTGGCTACGCTGGCAATTTCCTACGGATTTTCGTTTTACATCACCAACTTCGGGAGTTACAATAAAGTGTATGGCTCTATTGGTGCACTTATTGCTTTAATGATCTGGATTCAACTGGTTACCATAGTGCTCTTGTTTGGGTATGAGGTAAATGCCAGTTTACACTACGGCCAGAAATTGGAAGCGGTACGATCAAGCTTGAAGAAAAACAGATTAGATAAAGCCATGCGCTAAGCACAAGAATTTGTAGGTGAGCTGTACCGGGATGACCAGAAGTTGAGTCTAATCTGAAAATTTTAAGGTGTGAAAGTCAGTTTAGCCAATATCCTTCTGTTCTCACTTGTTTTGTTTTATTTGGTAATGCTAGGAGGTGGAAACTATGAGCAACTGAACGTGACTTCACTGCTTGCCAGCGCCCCTCCAGAATCGTTAGCAATATTGCAAGGCCCTTATGGATTTAATCCTGTAAAGTTCTGGGTTATTTTCAGGCCCTTGACAATTCTGTTGTTTCTTGGGGCAATCATTTTTAATTGGCGATCAACAATAAGACGAAAGTTATTGCTAACCGCTTTTACGATAGACTGTGCAATAACCCTATCAACTTTCTTATATTTTGCTCCAGAAACTGCCGTACTGACAGCTCCCGATTTATATCTCGATTCAACCGGAGTAACTCGAATTCAACTATGGAAGAACTTAAATTGGATTCGGCTAGGCGCATTTTATGCAGCTTCCTTATTTCTGTTACTGGCACTGAGCAAAAATCGCAATGACAACCATCGAGGCTAACAATTTCGAAATGATTTTTGAAACGAACTCTATTTTTTCAACGAGGCTTTGCTAAATATATACTCTGGAATAGGTGCGTTAAATTGAATACTGACAACCACAAAATCTGTTCCCTGCCCATCCTTAAGCATATCTTTATAATTTATTTTTTTAGGATACCAGCGATTACCAACCTGAGTAACATCCGTCATTACGGTTTTCTTTAGCAACTGCCCACTTTTGGCAAAGAGTTCTTCTTTAAGCGGAACATAGCGCTGTTGATCTACCCAGATTTTTCTTTTCTCATAGGTGGCATCCTCTACCTTTGCATTCAATTCCAGAATCCAGGTGTTGCGGTTGTCTATTGTTTCTTCACCCGTTACTTTTGCCTGGTACATGTCTTTTAGTTTCCTGTCGTCCATCATATCTTCATACGAAAGATCCGAGCCCATAACAGATTGTTTGAGCATGTGACCAGAAAGTTGAATTGTGCGATCGGTGGAAGGGGAATAAATCCAAAGATGATTTTCCAGCTTCAACATCTTGGTTCCTTTTTCGCGTTCGGGAGCGAGATACTCCGTAAACGATTGACTGGTACCCTGCGAGTATCCTTTTGATTCCACCGTTCGACTGCTTCGCTTGGAGTGAATAATCATTTTTGATTCTGTGATTTGCGTTTCCGATCGCATGTTGTAGTCCACTTTATCCAAAATCTGGGTCGCGTCCGGATAATTTTGAAATAAAACCCAGCTCACAATTGATGTTATGATGAGTATGATTTTCATTTTAATTTATTTGAATGTTTATACTTCTAGTTCCTTAAAGAGAGTTGCTGTTTCTCTTTTATAAATGCCAATGCCGGATAGCATGTTGCCAAACACCATGGCAAACAAGCCCGGTATAAAACCAATGTAGAGCAACTCTGGCGTGAATTGTGCGCGTAGTATGGTAGGCATCATCATAGTGCTTTCAGTCATCATACCTTCAACGTTTATTCCCACCACCTGAAGATAATAAACGCCACCAATGCCAAGGGTTGTACCAATGACTGAACCAATAATGCCAATCAGTACGGCCTCGTAAATCAGGGTACCATAAATGTGTCTTTTCTCTTCGCCTAATGCAAGTCGGATCCCAAACTCCTGATATCTGCGAAGCCCCCCCAGCAATCCGGTGTTCCACAATACGATAGACATGGCAAAAACAAAAATCGTAACAAACAGGGATGAGAATACATCTACATAGTCTAACATGGAGGCAAGATTATTCTGATCCCTTAAGGGTATCATCTTTGGTGAAAACTCATCTTCCTCGTTCATGTGTTTTTGATTGAAGGCGTTGCACAGCGCAATAGCTTTGTCGTTCTGGTAGATGCCGCTTTTTAAGTAACCCAAAACTTCGCCCGCGCCATCATCCATATCCAACATTTTTTGCGCATCACTGATGTCAAGAATGATGGTCCCTTTGTCCATGGCAGATACACCAAAGCGAACCGTGCCGCTTACGACAAAGCTGGCGAATGCGAGGCTTCCATTCATGGTGGAGCCCATGTAGGTAATTTCATCGCCAATGTTCACGTTAAGCTTGGATGCAAAATCATGACCAATCAGCGCTTCTCCAGGTTTATCCGGTATCGATCCGCTAACAATTGAATTGGGAATATTCATCCGCGTTTCTTCCCCCCTTGACTTGTCAAATAATTCGAGCGCGATACCTGAAGCAGGTCCCTGACCTTTAGAAGTCTCGTTTTCGCCTGGCACATCAATCAACCCTCCAAATTTGATACGCTTCACCCAGTGTACTTCGGGATGCTCGCGGGTTATCGATTGCACCAATTCATTTACTTTGAGCAAAGCCAGATCGTTGGGTAATTGATCTTTATTTTGTGTATAAGCTTGCGTCATGATTTTAACGTGCCCTGTTTCAAACCGGGCATTTTGATCAATTACATCACCCATCACTCCACGCAGGTACCCACTTAATAAAATGGTAAGGGCTACACCTATGGTGATTATTATAATAGGAAGGAGACTGCGATTCTTGTCTCGTATGATTCCTTTAAAAAGAAATTTAATCATTGTAGTTTTCCTTTAAGTGCATCTACCGGGTCCATTTTTGCAATTTTTCTTGAGGGTAAGAAACTTACCAGAGTTGATGAAAGCACAACCAATACCAGGGTGCCAAGTACTAAGCTCAGACTATACACAGGAAAAATGCGTTCGGCAATAATAATACCTGTGTTCTCTGTATACCCGGGCATGCCAATACCTGTATTTGCCAGGTAAATGAAAAGGGGTATTCCATACAGGCAGCCCAGTAACGAAGCCAATAAACTGTACATGCTCCCCTCGATCGTAAACAGCCCAACTACGCGCAGCCGGGTCATACCCAGAGCAATGTAGGTGCCTATTTCCCGCTGCCTCCTAAAGATAGACAGCACCTGGGTATCGAATATGGCAAGCAGCGAAATAGCCAAAAGGAGTCCGTACATGATAAACCCACTCGATTTTTTCATTTCAATAATATCGCTTATCTCCTTCAGCAACATTTTCTGACTCCGGAAAGTCCAACCAGCTTCTTGTAGATTATCCCTGTTGCTTGCATTGATGTATAGCGTAGCGTGATTTTGTAGCTCCGTCATTGCCCAAAGTTTTTCAATCGGAATCCATACCTGTCCATTGTCAACCGTGGGTACATTTGTATCAAAAATGTCAACCACTGTTACGCTGGCGGCATCATAGGTCCCATTCTTATCGCGCCAGCGCAACAACACCTGATCTCCCATTTTTAATTTTGCCGTTTCGGCCATTCTCTTTCCTATAAGAGCAGGAATGACTTCTTTGCTTTGAGCAAGTTTATATGTTGGCAACTCAATCAAAGTTTGATTTACATCAATTCCCTTTAAGGCAACCGATAGCATTCTTCCTTGCGGATAAATAGTGGCTTGCCGAATCAAAACCGGAATAAGTTCCTTTTGTTGTGCATCTTTTAGAGTTCCATGGCCATCCTGGAGTGTAAACGGATCGAAGGGATCATAATTTTCGTTCAGGAGTTGACCCTTTCCATATTCCCAGGCAACGCCATCGCGTTTAGCCTGCTCGTTCCAGCCATCAATAAGCCCGTTATAAAAGATGATTACAACAAAGGCAAAAGAGAGCACACTTACGTTAAGCCAGGTTCTTAAACCCGAGCCCATTAAATTTCGATAGGCTAATTGAAAGGCTAACTTCATACAGCCACTTTGTTGATGTTAACGAGTTCATCTTGCTTTACTTTACCATCCTCCAGGTGTACAAGGCGGTTTAAATAACTCATCACTTTTTCATCGTGTGTGGAAAAAAGAAAAGTGGTATTGAGTTCCTTGTTTAATGCCTTCATGGTTTTGATAATGGCGTGCGCATTTTTTGCATCCAGATTAGCGGTGGGCTCATCGGCCAATACAATAGCTGGGCGTTTTACCATAGCGCGGGCAATCGCCACCCGTTGTCCTTCCCCTCCCGATAATTTGGCTGGCTTTTTATTTGCCATACCTGCGAGGCCGACCCACTCCAACGCTTCCATCACTGCTTTTTTTCTTTCTGCTTTTGATTTGTCCTGAAGCAAAAGCGAGAACTCCACATTTTCAAACACCGTGTACACGGGCAAAAGATTATATACCTGAAAGATAAACCCGAGACTCATGTTGCGTAGGTGCGCAGATTCTTTATGCGACAGGGTTGAAATATTTTTATTCATTACCATCGCTTTTCCTTCGGTAGGCCGGTCCAGTGAACCAATAATATTCAGCAAGGTTGTTTTGCCCGAACCACTGGGGCCCACCAAGCCGGCAAACTCGCCTTTAGAAAACCGCAGATTAATATTACTCAACGCGGTAAATTCGCCCTCCCCAACGGGAAATCGTTTTGTTACATTTTCAATGGAAATAATAGTTTCTTTATCCATAAGATTGTTATTAATGATTATATACAAACATGAGCCGGATGCCGGGCCCGGCAAATTGATTTACAAATTCATTTTGTTGAATGTTTATTTCAACCTTGGGGTTATAATAAGCCATTAGGTAACCTGTCACCTTTTTAAAATCATGTTGGTAATTCAAAAAGACGGTAGCGCTTTCTGTACTCCAACTGTAGGCACCGATAAGACTTATTGTGTCGAATAAGGTACGCGGATACGTTAAGGTGATAGCATCAGTATTGTTGCTGTTGGCAAGGCTAAGGTTGCTTTCATTATAGCCGGCAAAGAGATGTTCAACCACTACATTTAATCCGCTTCCGATGCCAAACGTGTAATCTATGCCCAGGCTAAGGAAGGTTTGATTCGTTAATTCACCAATCATCTTTTCCTTTTTGATATAAGCACCTTCAAACCATAGGCCTACACCTACATCCCACTTGCCATCCACCCCGATTCGGTTTTCGGGAATCTCTTTGTATTGGGGTGAATCAATAATATTGGTTGCATCGGCTGTACGATGATGATAGGACAAGGCAATTTCACCTTTTGGTACAGGGTATTGAATTCTTCCTCCGTA
>JAEUUB010000588.1 GCA_016787745.1 Cyclobacteriaceae bacterium | reverse complement strand
AAAATAATCTGGCTGCCACTATCGTTTTATGATAGCCGCAGAGTAGGGGAATTGATAAGCCGCATTACATCGGATGTAGGCACGCTGCAAGATACTTTTACATTTACACTGGCCGAACTGCTTCGGCAACTTCTGGTGCTTTCGATTGGCATTCCGGTAATTTTTATCCTGTACCCCAGGCTAACCGTATTCATGTTGCTCACCTTTCCCCTATTGGTGATTGCAGCCTTGTTTTTTGGTAAGTTTATCCGAAAGCTTTCTAAAAAAACACAAGATCAGTTAGCCGGTTCAAACGTTATTGTAGAAGAAACACTTCAATCTATTGCTGTAGTAAAGTCGTTTACCAATGAGTTATTTGAAGTGCTCCGCTATAAAAAATCATTGGACGAAGTAGTGCGTACCGCCCTTCATGCTTCCCGGTATCGCGGACTGTTTATTTCATTCACCATTGTTGCCTTGTTTGGAGGAATTGTGGCAGTAAGTTGGTACGGAGCCAGGCTGGTGCAGTCAGGAGACGCAAATGTAGGGGAGTTATTTTCATTTGTATTGTATACGGCATTTATTGGAGGTTCGATTGCAGGATTGGGCGACATCTATAGTCAATTGCAACGATCCGTAGGCGCATCTGAAAGAATTCTCGAAATCCTGGAACAACAGGATGAATCTTCGGAGACTTGTCAACCGGTTAAGTTAAAAGGAGACATAGAATTTGATCAGGTGTCATTCACGTATCCCACCCGACCTGATATTCGGGTCTTGAAAAATATTTCTTTTCAGGTAAGGCAAGGCGAAAAAATTGCCTTGGTAGGGCCAAGCGGTTCGGGCAAATCCACCATCATTAATCTGTTGATGAGATTTTACCCTGTGACTACCGGGTCCATTCGCGTGGATCAAGTCAATAGTCAGGTGTTTAACCTTACTGATTATAGAACCAACATAGGCATTGTGCCACAAGAGGTAATTTTGTTTGGAGGAAGTATAAGAGAGAATATTGCCTATGGAAAGCCTGGGGCTACTGAAGCTGAAATTATAGAGGCTGCTCAAAAAGCCAATGCCTGGGAATTTATTGAAACTTTTCCTGATAAATTAAATACTCTGGTGGGCGATCGGGGGATAAAACTATCGGGAGGTCAACGACAGCGGGTAGCCATTGCACGGGCTATTTTAAAAGATCCTTCCATTCTTATTTTAGATGAAGCCACAAGTTCGTTGGATGCTGGATCGGAGCGGCTGGTACAGGAGGCGCTTGAGAAACTAATGAATGGGAGAACCACCCTTATTATTGCGCACCGGCTAAGTACAATCAGAAAGGTAGATCGAATTATGGTTATCAAAAACGGAGAGATTGCGGAGTCAGGTTCGCATCAGGATCTTAGCAAAGTGGATAACGGCATTTATAGTAATTTGCTTAAGCTACAAGTGGAGGTTAAGGAATAAGCGAGACACAAAGCAGAATTTCCATGGACAAAAATGCATTGACAATGATTGGCCGTTTAATCGTTTTATGTTTTATATTTTTTTTAGTCCCTGTACAGGCTATAGCGCAAAGCACACTTACCATTATCATAAAGGAATTAAGAAACAGCCAGGGTCACGTACTTCTTCAAGTTTTTGATGAAAATCAAAAACTTATTAAAGAGGCAAGTCAATCCATAGAAAATGAAAACTGCGTTGTGCGATTTGTGAACCTTGAGACTGGAAAATATGCTTTTAAATATTTTCATGATGAAAACGATGATCTAGATCTGAATACAAATTGGGTAGGAATACCGAAGGAGGGTTTTGGGTTTTCAAATAATGCAAAGGCAATCTTCGGCCCGCCCGCTTTTATAAAGTGGGTTTTTGAGGTGTCAGGGGATTTGGAAATAATTAGTTCGCCTCAATATTTCTGAAAATGGTTGGTATATAGGGGCTTTGGATTAAACAAATCCTGAATTGAACAATTTAATTAAAGCTGGGTTATTTGATTTGAACTAAAAAAGATATGGGTAACTACTCTATTAAGGAATTAGAACTATTATCAGGAATAAAAGCGCATACCATCCGCATTTGGGAGAAAAGGCATCAACTTATAACCCCACAAAGAACCGACACCAATATTCGGTATTATTCTGATAGCGATTTAAAGAAAATCATAAATGTTTCACTCCTAAACAACCAGGGGATAAAAATTTCTGCCATTGCGGAGATGACCCCGGAAGAACTCAATGTTAAGGTGGTTGAACTTTCAAATAACAAAAACGAGGCAAATCTTTTCATTGATCAGCTAACCCTAAGCATGATTGATCTCAATGAAGAACAATTTGAAAAACAGATGGGGCATCTGATAATGAAATTTGGATTTGAAACAATGATTACAGATATCATTTATCCCTTTTTAGAAAAAATCGGCATTTTATGGCAAACCGGGAATATTACTCCTGCGCAAGAACATTTTATATCTAACCTCGTACGCCAAAAGATTATTGTGGCTATAGACTCCCTTCCCTTTCCAACAAAAGAGGCTGACAAAATTATACTTTTTCTTCCGGAGGAAGAGCTTCACGAAATTGGCTTATTATTCTATCATTACATTACCAGAAAGGCGGGCTTCAGGACATTCTACCTGGGTCAGACAGTGCCCTACAATGACTTGAAGAAAGTGTGTGAAACACATAACCCTGATTATCTGGTTACCTCGGTAACTGTTATGCAAAAGACAGAGACCCTTAAAGAATATTTTAATAGGCTTGTGCACGATTTCCCCGATTCTATTCTCCTTATTTCTGGAAAGAAGGCAGATGGGGTCAAGCCTCAGGAAAAGAATGTTCGAACATTTGATACCGCCAAGGCACTTTTATCCAGACTGAATTAGTTTTGTTTAATTTTTATTAAAAATAATTAAACAAAATTTTGGATTAATCCCTTCAACAACTAATTTTGTTTAATTATTATATTAAATGATTAAACATTATGACAGCCATAGAATTTGAAAGTCAAATCAGTGGACTTCAAAAAACCCTGAAGAAATTTACTTATAGATTCACCCGAAATGCAGATGAATCTCAGGATCTTATCCAAGATACCCTTTTAAAGGCGTTACTTTACCGCAAGAATTTTAAGGAAGACACGAACCTGAAAGGCTGGCTGTTTACCATAATGAAAAACACCTTTATCAACAATTATAGGAAATCAAAGGTTGCAAAAACTTCAGTTGATACCACAAAGGAACTTTATTATTTAAATGTTGCTGATAACCACACATTCAACCGCCCCGAGAAAACACTTGAACTAAAGGAGGCCTGGAGAAACATAAACTCGGTAAAAGAGGATCTTCAAAAGCCCTTCAAACTCCATATAACAGGCTATAAGTATCATGAAATTTCCGAACACTTAAATATCCCTATCGGAACCGTAAAGAATAGAATTTTTCAGGCGCGAAAAGAAATACAAAAGAAAATTTTAGAGGGATAGCCATGTTTTCAAAATTGTAAAGGATTGAAAAAAATTGCTGTCATAGGGGCGGGTTTCTCAGGTATTGCCGCGGCTACTACGCTGGCTGCAAACGGATATGATGTTACTGTGTACGAAAAAAACAGTTCACCCGGTGGGCGAGCTCGTAAGTTTGAAGTAGAAGGTTTTCTGTTCGACATGGGGCCAAGTTGGTATTGGATGCCAAATGTTTTTGAAAAGTATTTTGCTGCATTCGGAAAAGCTGTATCAGACTATTACGAGCTGGAGAGACTTAGTCCTTCTTATCGGGTTTTCTTTTCTAAGCAGGAGATCTGGGACATTCCGTCCGGAAGGAATGAGTTGATTGATTTTTTTGAAGAGAAAGAAAAAGGAAGTGCGAAACAACTTGCCCGGTTTTTAGAGGAAGCAGAATACAAGTACAAAGTGGGCATGGAAGAACTTGTCTATAACCCTGGAATTTCAATTCGGGAACTTTTTGATTTCAAATTGATAAAGGGAATTTTTAAACTTCATGTGTTCCAGTCGATTAGATCCTACATATCAAAATATTTCAAGTCCCCTCAGTTAATCCAGATTCTTGAATTTCCTGTATTATTTCTAGGGGCCTCACCCGCAAATACCCCTGCTCTTTACAGCTTAATGAACTATGCAGATATGGTGCTGGGAACCTGGTATCCTAAAGGTGGAATGTATAAAGTTGTTGAGGGCATGGTTGCGCTGGCGGAAGAAAAGGGTGTACGGTTTGTATATAATAGTACCGTGCAATCGGTTAATATTAACAAAGCTCAGGTAAATTCCTTAACCGTAAATAACCAGCAGATTTTTATCGATTATCTAGTAGCCGGGGCCGACTATCATCACGTAGAACAAGAACTGTTACCCCTTGTCTATAGGCATTACACTCCTGCTTACTGGCAAGAAAGAAAACTGGCTCCTTCAAGTATCATCTTTTATTTGGGGATCAATAAGCGTATCGATAATCTAAATCATCACAATCTTTTTTTTGATGAAGACTTTGATAAGCATGCGGAGGAAATTTATAACAATCCTCAATGGCCTGGCCAGCCGCTCTTTTACGTTTGTTGCCCCTCTAAATCGGATAACACAGTAGCGCCTGAAGGAAGTGAAAATATTTTTATTCTGATTCCTGTGGCAGCGGGCCTGGAAGGCGATGAGGAGTCTATCCGTGAGAAATATTTTAAAAACGTTATCGAAAGGATTGAAAAATTAACCAATCAAAATATTTCGGAACACATCGTTTATAAAAGAAGTTATGCGCATTCGAATTTTATAATGGATTATAATGCTTTTAAAGGAAATGCCTATGGATTAGCTAATACGATAATGCAAACGGCCAACCTGAAGCCCTCAATGATAAACAAAAAAGTCACCAATCTGTTTTATACAGGCCAGCTTACGGTTCCGGGGCCAGGTGTGCCTCCATCCCTTATTTCGGGACAGGTTGTAGCAAATACATTGATGGAACAAGACAAAAAGTACAATAACATTTGAGATCAGAAATGAAAGAAAAAGAATTATTTGATAGTGTATCATTTATGGCTTCGCGGTATGCGACACAGGCCTACAGCACTTCTTTTTCCATGGGTATACGGTGTTTTGATACTTGGTTGCGAGACCCCATCTATTCTATTTACGGTTTTGTTAGATTTGCCGATGAAATTGTAGATACTTTTCATGCCTTCGATAAGAAAGCACTCTTGGAAAGATTCAGAGAGGACACTTTCCGGGCATTGCAGGAAAAAATAAGCCTCAATCCGATTCTCAACAGTTTTCAGCTAACAGTAAATAAATTTTCAATCGATCATGCCCTTATCGAGCAATTTCTGATAAGCATGGAAATGGATCTTCAAAAGAAAGAGTATGATCAACAGACTTTCGAGACATACATCCTTGGGTCTGCCGAGGTTGTTGGGCTCATGTGCTTAAAAGTATTTTGCAAAGGAGACCAGGGAATGTATGAGAAATTGAAACCCAGTGCACAACGGTTAGGGTCGGCCTTTCAAAAAGTAAATTTTTTAAGAGATTTAAATTCAGATTACGTAGGCTTAGGAAGATCCTATTTTCCAGGGGTTGATATAAACTCCCTGGATAATGTCGGAAAGGCAAAAATCGAGGCGAGCATACTGGCTGATTTTGAGGCTGGTTATTCAGGAATAAAACAACTTCCTGAAGGTGCTAAGTTTGGTGTTTACGTAGCGTATCTCTACTACCTGGCACTTTTTAAAAAAATTCAAAGTACACCTTCTCATTCTGTACTTCGAAAACGAATACGAATTGAAAACCGAAAAAAAGCATCAATACTTTTTTGGTCGTTTCTGAAATATCAATTGAATCTCTTGTAATGGAACATGTGATTTTAGTGGATGCCAATGACGAGGAGATTGGAGCTATCGATAAGATGGAAGCTCACCAACAAGGATTGCTTCATCGGGCTTTTTCAGTTCTTCTTTTCAATAAGAAAGGGGAGATGATGATACAGAAAAGAGCCCGATCAAAATATCACAGCGGAGGGCTTTGGTCAAACGCTTGTTGCAGCCACCCGCGGCCGGGGGAGAAAATGCAAGATGCTGTTAGTCGAAGGCTGCACGAGGAACTTGGGATCGCTTTAACTCCTACATTCTCTTATAAGTTTATTTATAGAATTGAATTTGAAAATCAGTTGATCGAAAACGAATATGACCATGTCTATGTGGGCACCTTTGAAGGAACTCCTCTAATCAACACCCTGGAAGTTGAAGATTATAAGTTCATTTCTGAGCGAGAATTGAGAGAACATATGAAAGAGAATCCC
>JAEUUB010000372.1 GCA_016787745.1 Cyclobacteriaceae bacterium | reverse complement strand
CGAAAAACGTCAGCACTTTTTACGCGAGTATGATTGGATTCGAAAGGGATTAATGTTTGAACCCCGTGGTCACGACATGATGAGTGGCAGCATTTTGTATCCACCCTCCGATCCGGCCAACGATGTGGGTGTATTATTTATAGAAACCAGCGGGTGCTTACCGATGTGTGGTCATGGTACGATCGGTACTGTTACAATAGCGATCGAAGAGGGATTAGTCATTCCAAAAATACCGGGTGTTCTGAATCTGGAAGTCCCTGCCGGGCTGGTTCGGATCGAATATAAGCGAGAAGGAAAGAAGGTAAAGTCTGTTAAGATCAGAAATGTAAAAGCCTATCTGGCTGCTGAAAATTGTACGGCCGAATGTCCTGATCTGGGTGAGTTGACTTTCGATGTTTCCTACGGTGGAAATTTTTATGCCATCGTAGATGTGCAACTGAACTTTAAGGGTATTGATCATTATACAGCGGATCAACTTGTATCGTGGAGCCGAGAGTTAAGAAAAAATATTAATGAGAAATATACGTTCGTGCATCCCGACAATCCAACCATTCATGGCTGCAGTCATATTTTATGGACAGGTAATCCTATAGACCCGACATCCACAGCTCGGAATGCAGTTTTTTATGGGGATAAGGCCATCGATCGATCTCCCTGTGGTACGGGCACCTCGGCACGATTGGCTCAATGGTTTACCAAAGGAAAATTAAAACCGGGGGAGGAATTTATTCACGAAAGTATAATTGGATCGAAGTTCATTGGCAGGATAGAAGAAGTGACAGAACTTGATGGCAAACCAGCCATTATTCCAAGCGTTGAGGGGTGGGCTAAAATTTATGGCCATAATACGATTACTATCGATCCTGAGGATGACCCTTATGCGTATGGGTTTCAGGTGATTTAATTGGATGCTTACTGGATACTGGATGCTTGATACTGGATTCTTGATCCCTGGTTTTGAATTCTGGATATTTGATTGATGGGTTCAGTGAGTATTTATATCGAGTATCCAGTAACTAGTATCGAGCATCTATGAGCTACAAGAAATTAGAAATTTGGCAGGAAGCAAAGAAATTATCAATCACGATTCATGAGATGACTTTGAAGCTACCCAAGTTTGAACAATTTGAAGAGGCTCAACAAATAAGAAGATCAAGTAAATCCGTTCGATCGAACATTGTAGAAGGATACGGACGAAGAAGATATAAAGCTGATTTCATTCGGTT
>JAEUUB010000333.1 GCA_016787745.1 Cyclobacteriaceae bacterium | reverse complement strand
CTTAACCGAACATGATTTAACAAAAGCACAGGTAGGCATTGTAAGCACCGGCTTTGATGGCAACACCTGTAACATGCACTTAAACGCATTAGCCAGTGAGGTGAAGCAAGCCGTGTGGGATCAGGAGTTGGTGGGATTAATTTTTCATACGATTGGTGTTAGTGATGGTATCAGCAATGGTACTGATGGTATGCGCTACTCATTGGTGAGCAGAGAAGTAATTGCCGATTCCATTGAAACTGTGTGTGGCGCGCAATATTATGATGGACTAATTGCTGTTGTTGGTTGTGATAAAAATATGCCCGGGTCACTTATTGCCATGGGCCGCCTTAATAGACCCTCCATAATGGTTTATGGTGGTACAATTGCCGGTGGGCATTACAAAGGCCGCGAGCTCAACATCATTTCTTCTTTTGAAGCATTGGGTGAAAAAATTCAAGGCAAACTTTCTGATGAAGATTATAAAGGCATCATTCAAAATTCATGTCCGGGGGCGGGTGCCTGCGGGGGAATGTACACAGCAAACACGATGGCCTCAGCCATTGAGGCATTAGGAATGTCATTGCCCTACTCTTCTTCTAATCCTGCATTAAGCAAAGAGAAATCGGCTGAGTGTACTGAAGCGAGCAAAGCCATTCGTTTACTGTTGGAAAAAGATTTGAAGCCTCGCGACATCATGACGTTTAAAGCATTTGAAAATGCCATAACTATTGTGATGATTCTCGGTGGATCCACCAATGCGGTATTGCATTTAATTGCTATGGCAAAGAGTGTTGGTTTAAAACTTACGCAAGAAGATTTTCAGCGTATCTCAGATAAAACACCATTGATTGCTGACTTGAAGCCCAGTGGAAAATATTTAATGGAAGCCCTTCACAAAATTGGTGGCGTGCCATCTGTGATGAAATACTTACTTCAAAAAGGATTTCTTCATGGCGATTGTATCACAGTAACGGGTAAAACAATTGCCGAAAATGTGGCCAATGCTAAAGATCTTGATTTCGAAAAACAAGATATCATCGTTCCACTTGAAAAGCCGATTAAGAAAACAGGGCATTTACAAATTCTTTATGGAAACCTGGCCGAGAAAGGATCAGTTGCAAAAATTACTGGCAAAGAAGGCGAACGATTTAAAGGAACAGCTCGCGTATTCAATGGCGAATTTGAATTGGTAGATGGAATTAAGTCGGGAAAA
>JAEUUB010000309.1 GCA_016787745.1 Cyclobacteriaceae bacterium | reverse complement strand
TTTGCGTCCTGAATTTTGGCCAGCATATTAATTTTCTCAGCGCTGTCACCTTTCACTTCTCCCGAAAGCATGGCAGCAATTTGAGCAATGCTAAACTCCATAGATTTTGGTTACTTTAGATTGAATGGCAGGTTTGAATTTTATGAATGGGGCCTCTACAAAGATACATTTTTAGGCCAGCATAAATAGTTTTTTTCAACGATTTTGCTGATGGCCTTGATGCTGGGTAAATCGGAAGCATGCGCGATATCCAATACTTCGCCTTTCTTGGTAATGATGTTTATCGACTTACCGCCCGAAACATACGCTTCATTACTTACCTTTCCATGGGAAAATAAATAGTTGGTATCTTTTCTTAGGATACCATACACGTGATGGATTTCGTGTCGTGCCTTTTCAATCATGCTTTTCTTAATCGGTTCTGTAGATAGTACAACCTGAAAAAGTTCTCGTTGCAGCAACCGGTTACAGAGTCCTGAAAGAATTGCATCACTATGGTTTCTCCAGATTTTCACGGCTCCCCAAATGTCGTTGTCATCCATCTGACCAAAGTGATCGAGAAGTTCAGGGTTTTCGTTGAAGTCAGAGATTTTTACATCATTCAACAAAAAAACTTTTAATACCTCTGTGGCCTGTAAATTTTCTCCGGATTTCAGCAGGTACTGGGCACGCCTGATTATATTCACCATCATGCGTTCAGCGCTCAAGGCTGTTTTATGTAAATACACCTGCCAGTACATAAGCCTGCGCGAATGCAAGAAGTTTTCTATGCTATAGATACCCTTTTCTTCAACTACCAACTGATCCTGGTGTACCTGAAGCATGGCTATGATTCGGTCAACACCAATGTTTCCTTCTAATACTCCGGTAAAGAAGCTGTCTCTTTTCAGGTAGTCCAGCCGATCGATATCCAGCTGACTGCTGATTAGTTGATGAAAGAACTTGCGGGAATAACTATTTCTAAAAATTTGCAAAGCCAATTCCAACGCTCCATTAAACTGCCCATTCATTTGCTTCATGAAGAGGTAGGAAAGGCTCTCGTGTTTAACCTCTTTAAGGAGAGTCTCTTCCAACGCATGGGATAATGGGCCATGGCCCACATCGTGAAGCAATATGGCGATCTGGGCGGCTTCGGCTTCTGCCTCCGATATCTGAACGCCTTTAAGCTCAAGGTTTTTCAGTACCCGGGTCATCAGGTGCATAGCGCCCAAGGCGTGGTGAAATCGCGTGTGCTGCGCACCCGGGTAAACCAGATCACTTAAGCCCAGTTGCTTAATATATCGTAACCGCTGGAAGTAAGGAGTCTGGATCAAGTCATATATCAAATCACTTTGGATAGAAATGAATCCATAGACGGGATCATTAATGATTTTCTTTTTATTCAAATGATCGGATTAAGAGTATATAGACGTAAATTAGAAAGAATTTTCACTAAAGGATTAGCATGCAAAGATATAGCATTTTATGGGCCGATGATGAGATTGATTTATTGAAACCTCATATTTTATTTTTACAACAGCGCGGCTACGATATTACTCCGGTAAACAACGGGGCGGAAGCGATTGAGCTAAGTGATTCAAAGCATTATGACGTAGTGTTTCTGGATGAGCACATGCCCGGTATGTCGGGGCTGGAGGCGCTTAGTCAAATTAAGAATGCCAAGCCTAATCTTCCGGTGGTAATGATCACGAAGAATGAAGAGGAGCAGATTATGGAAGAGGCAATTGGGGCAAAGATTGACGACTATCTGATTAAGCCCATTAACCCCAACCAGATTCTTCTATCCATAAAAAAAATCTTAGACAACAAGCGTTTGGTAATTGAAAAAACCAATCTTAATTATCAGCAGGAATTTCGAAAGATCAGCATGGCTTTTTTGGACGACATGGACCATGTTCAATGGGCTGACATTTATAAGAAGCTTGTTTTTTGGGAACTGCAGATTGAAGAAGCAGATCGGGAAATGGCCGAGGTACTGGAAATGCAAAAAGTTGAAGCCAATGTAAACTTTAGTCGGTTCATTAAACGGAATTATGAGAATTGGCTCAATAACCCAAACATAGAAAAACCTTTAATGTCGCATCAGGTTATGCGCAAATGGGTTTTTCCTGAACTGAAGGGAGGCGAGCCGTGCTTCTTTATTTTGATCGACAATCTGAGATTGGATCAGTGGAAAACCATCGAACCTATAGTAAGTGAATACTTTAATGTCGATAAAGAAGAAACCTATTTTTCGATTCTCCCCACCACAACCGCCTACGCGCGCAATTCAATTTTTTCGGGTATGATGCCTTCAGAAATGGCCCGAACCCATCCGGATTTATGGGTAGGGGAAGATGAGGACGATTCGAAAAATAATTTTGAAGATGACTTTCTGGCTAAACAAATACGTAAGAATAATTTAAACATTAAATTCTCGTACAATAAGATTAAACGCATTGAGGAAGGTCGCGACCTGGCGGATTCCATCAATAATTTATTTCACAACGACCTGAATGTGATCGTTTATAATTTTGTTGACATGCTTTCGCATGCCCGTACCGATATGGCCATGGTAAGAGAACTGGCCCCCGATGAAGCCGCTTATCGGTCTATCACCAAATCCTGGTTTGCGCATTCCCCTTTGCTTGAGATACTAAGAAAAATTTCGGATAAAAAGGCGAAGGTCATTATCACCACCGATCATGGAACCATTCGCGTAAAGCGACCCTTTAAGATAATTGGTGATCGGAGTGTAAACTCAAATTTACGGTACAAGCAGGGTAAAAATCTTGGATTTGAAGGAGATAAAGTTTTTGAAGCTGCCAAACCCGATCGATTCTTTTTGCCTAAAACCAATGTGTCGACTGCGTATGTATTTGCCACCGAAGATCAGTTTTTTGCTTACCCCAATAACTACAATTACTACGTGAATTTGTATAAGGATACATTTCAGCATGGCGGAGTAAGTTTAGAGGAAATGATCATTCCTTTTATTTTATTATCTTCGAAGAATGCCTGAAAATTGGATCCGGTTGTCAACCGATGCCTTATCTCTGGATCAGTTGCAAGGCGCAGCAAGAGAATTAGTGAAGATGGGTGCAGGCTTTACTACATGGCTCTTTTATGGTGAAATGGGAAGTGGTAAAACGACATTAATAAAATATTTGGTGAAAGAGTTGGGCTTAAACTCGTTGGTGACAAGTCCTACATTTTCGATCGTAAACGAATACAGTGAACCCGGTAAAAATCCTGTTTATCACTTCGATCTTTATCGATTGAAAAATGAGGTGGAGGCTTTGGATATCGGCTTTGATGAGTATTTATCGTCTGGCAATTTATGTTTGATAGAATGGCCCGAGAAAGTTGAATCATTACTGCCCATTCAATTTTTTGGTGTTAAGATTCTATATCGGGACGCTTTAAGCAGAGAAATATTTTTTTGTAGACATGACGGAAAAGAAACGAACAGGATTTGAGGCCTTGGCTAAGTCTGGCCTGTACCCGCAAGAGGAAAGACTTAAAGTAAAAAAGGGAAAGTACTCTTTTTTAATAGGATTGCCGCGCGAGATCTCGCTTCAGGAAAATCGAATCAGTCTTACCCCGGATGCCGTGGCCCTGTTGGTAAACAACGGGCATGAAGTGCTGGTGGAAACAATGGCAGGCGAAGGATCAAAATTTTCGGATAAACAGTATAGTGAGGCCGGGGCACAGATTGTCTATTCCGTAGAAGAAGTTTACAAGGCAAATATTATTCTAAAGATTGAGCCTCCCACGATTGACGAGTTAGAGCATTTTAGGCCGGGCCAAACTTTGATTTCGGCCTTGCAAATGGGACACTTAAAGCAGGAGTGTATCAACGCGTTGTTAAAGAAACGGGTTACCGCGCTGGCCTATGAGTTTATAGAAGACAAAGTGGGTGGGATGCCGATTGTACGGGCCATGAGTGAGATTGCCGGAAGCACAGTAATGCTTATTGCAGCCGAATATTTAAGCACGGTAAACAAAGGCAAAGGAATAATATTAGGCGGTATAACCGGAGTGCCCCCCACGAAAGTTGTTATTATAGGGGCAGGTACGGTGGCAGAATATGCCGCGCGGGCTGCGCTTAGTCTGGGTGCCGAGATTCAGGTTTTCGATAATCACCTCTACAAATTAAGGAGAATTAAGCACACGTTAGGTAATCAATTTTATACCTCCACGATTGATACCATTACCCTAAGCGAGAGTTTAAAGAATGCAGATGTAGTTATTGGCGCGTTACGGGCAGAAAAAGGGAAGGCCCGCCATGTAGTCTCAGAAGAGATGGTGAAAAATATGCGGCCGGATTCGTTGATAATAGATTTAAGTATTGATCAGGGGGGGTGCATCGCCACCTCGGAAACAACCAGTTTAAACCGACCTGTATTCCGCAAATATGATATCATTCATTATTGTGTACCCAATGTAGCCTCACGGGTAGCGACTACGGCCACCACTGCACTTAGTAATATTTTTACCCCAACGATTTTGCGGGCCGCGGAAGAGGGAGGTGTGGAGGAAATGATTTTCTCCCATAAGTGGTTTATGAAAGGAGTTTATACATATAAAGGTACCTTGACTAATGAATCAATAGCCCGTAAATTCGCTATGAAGTTTAAAAATATAGAATTGCTTCTGGCTTTAAGAATTTAAAAAATATGAGAATGAAAGGGAGGTTTCTGACAGTGCGGATTATAATGTGGACTGCATTTGTCATTGTGCTAAACAATGGGTTTTCTCAGGGAGCCATGCCTCAACAATTGCGTGCTCAAAATACACTGGATCAACTGGCCGCGAAAAATAATTTATCAGGGTCTGATATTCTTTACGGAATGCCAATTCCCCCAGGTCAAACCATAGGCGACTATTACCTGAATAAAAACTGGAATAAGACAACTATTTTATTGTACCAATCAGAGAAGTTGCTTGAAGGGTATTCTGTAAAATATAATTTGCAGGATGATCAATTGGAAGTTATCACGAATCAGGGAATTAAAGTTTTGGAAGTTAGTAAGATAAAGAATATTGTTTGGATGGACTCGCTAACATCGTTCACTCAATATTTTGTCAACGGAGCAGAATATAAACTTGGTGGAGTACCAACTACTAATTTATTAGAGGTATTGGTAGATGGGGACATGCCTCTCCTAAAGAAGACTTCGTTATTTGTAAAAGAACCAACGTATAATGTGGCTTTTGATGTAGGCTCGCGCGACAAAACGATTTACCAAAAGTCGACCTTATATTATGCACAGGATGGAACTTTATACAAAGTTAAAGGCAAAAAAGATGTTATGGAGATAGCCGGCATTGATAAAGAAGGGGTTGATAAGTTTGTGAAATCCAATAAACTGAATTTGAACACCGACAGCGATCTGATCCGCGTGTTTGAATATTTAAATTCTCAACCAAACAATTAATCACCTAACCCTTCCAACGCTTTCTCGTACGTTCTTATTTTAGCTTCTGCATCCGCCTTTTTTTTCCGCTCCATTTCAATTACCTGAGGAGGGGCGCCACTCACAAACTTCTCGTTGCTAAGTTTTTTTTCAATGGATACCAGGAAACCTTTTTGATAGGCCAAATCTTTCTGAATAGACTCCCGTTCTTTCTCTACATCTAATTTGCCTTCCATGGGTATCGTAAACTCAACAGTTCCCACCAGAAAGGATACACCCATTGGTTTTACTTTCGCGGTATACACTTCACTTAGATTCGATAGCTTTTGAATAATTGGCCAAAAGAACCTTAGGTTGGTACCCGATTCCTGTCTGTAAAGTTTTATAGCTTCTTTAGGCGAAATACCTTTAGCGTTTCTGGCATTGCGGATGAGTGTAATGGTTTCGAAAGCAAAATTGGCTTCAGAAAGAAGGGATGAATCCACAGCGCCAGCGTGTGGCCACGTGGCTACAATAACATTCTCGCGCGTAGCTCGTAGTTGAAGTTCACTCCACAATTCTTCTGTAATAAAAGGCATGAAGGGATGCAGGAGTTTCAAAAGTGATTCAAATAATGAAACAGTTTTAGTGTAGGTCAATTCATCCAGCGGTTTTCCGAATTCGGGCTTAACCATTTCCAGGTACCAGGCGCAGAAGTCATCCCAAATCAACTTGTAAACACACATCAGTGCATCCGACATTCTGAATTTTTCAAAGTGATCCTGAAGTTCCAGTATGGATTGATTGAGTTTTGATTCAAACCAGCGGGTGGCAGTAATATTTTCAGGAGGTTGCGGCAAGGTGTTATCCACTTCCCAGCCTTTTACCAACCTAAAGGCATTCCAGATTTTATTGGTAAAGTTTCTTCCCTGCTCAACCAGTTTTTCGTCATACAACAAATCATTTCCGGCCGGTGAACTAAATAACATTCCCGTGCGAACTGCATCGGCCCCATACGTTCCAATAAGCTCAAGAGGATCGGGTGAGTTCCCTAAAGACTTGGACATTTTGCGCCCTTGTTTATCGCGTACAATTCCTGTTAGATAAACATCTTCAAAGGGTTTGCTGTCCATGTATTCGTAGCCCGCAATAATCATCCGGGCCACCCAGAAGAAAAGAATTTCAGGAGCTGTAACCAGGACTTTCGTTGGATAGAAGTAAGCCAGTTCTTTATTTTTTGTAAAGTCTATTTTCCCTTTTTCTTTGTCGAAGAAATCATTTTTAAAACCCCCGAATACCTCAATCGGCCAAAGCCAGGAAGATGCCCAGGTATCCAACACATCTTCATCCTGACGAAGCTCTTTTTCTAAAACAGGGCGACCCGCTTTTTGCGTGGCAAACTTTACAGCTTCTTCCATTGTTTCGGCCACAACAAAATCGTCCTCGCCTTCGCCATAATAATAGGCGGGTATCCGATGGCCCCACCACAACTGTCGGGAGATACACCAGTCGCGCACGTTTTCCATCCAATGGCGATAGGTGTTTTTGAATTTAGCCGGATGTAGTTTGATCTCATCTTCTTCAACCGCCTGATAGGCTTTCTTTGAAATCTCCTTCATCTTTACAAACCACTGCAACGAAAGTTTGGGTTCAACTACCGTATTGGTACGCTCCGATCGCCCGATGCGCGTGATAAATTCTTCTTCTTTTACCAGGTGACCGGATGCACGCAAGTCTTTTACCATTTCTTTACGAACAAAAAACCGATCCTTACCATAAAACTTAGGCAACTCACATTTTTCATTCAACGTTCCATCCTCATTAATCGTGTCGATAACAGGCAGGCTATGGCGCTGGCCAATCTCATAGTCGTTCACATCATGGGCCGGAGTTACTTTTAAGCAACCGGTACCAAAAGCTTTATCAACATAATCGTCAGCGATAACCGGTATTTCGCGATTAATAAAAGGAACCAGTATTTTTTTGCCAACCAGTTTTTTATAGCGTTCATCGGATGGATTAACAGCAATAGCTACATCGCCCATGATGGTTTCGGGACGTTGTGTGGCGATTACGACCCACTCATCTTCCGTATCTTTTACTTTATAGCGAACGGAATACAAGATGGATTTTTCCCCATCTTCTTTGTAAAGTACTTCTTCGTTCGATAGAGCCGTTTTGGCTTCGCAGTCCCAGTTGATCATGCGCAGGCCACGGTAGATATACCCCTTGTTGTATAAATCCACAAATACCCGGATAACCGCCTTGTAGTAGTCGGCATCCATGGTGAAGGCCGTACGATCCCAATCGCAGGAAGCTCCTAATTTTTTAAGTTGTTCAAGAATTATTCCGCCATATTTTTCTTTCCATTCCCAGGCATATTTTAAAAATTCATCGCGCGACAAGTCGGATTTTTTAATTCCTTTTTCACGCAACATGGCCACTACGCGCGCCTCCGTGGCAATGGAGGCATGGTCGGTTCCTGGTACCCAACACGCTTCCTTGCCTTCCATTCTGGCTTTCCGAATCAATACATCCTGAATCGTGTTATTAAGCATGTGGCCCATGTGCAACACCCCGGTTACATTGGGCGGGGGAATTACGATACAGTACGGTTCTTTGGATGAATTGACTTCCGCATGAAAGAAATTTTCTTTTAACCAGTATTGATACCACTTATTTTCGACTTCAGCAGGGTTGTATTTCGTGGAAAAGGCCATATATGTTTAAAAATGACTTAATTAAGGACGCAAAAATAGGAAAAGGTTAGCTATCATGGTGGTATAACTTTTTTGAAATCCATGATGTTATGTAATTTGTAACTGGCTTTTGAACTTATGACGACTACCCCAATCTCTGCCGAAACTTTTAAAACGGATCAAATCGAATGGAAACAATTGTGGAGCCTGGCTGCGCTATACGGATCCATTGTAATTGGGTGGATCGCCTATCATAATTATCAGCCCAAGCTGTTAGTACAATTTAACTATACGGAGTATACGTTTTGGTTAATTGTTGTGCAGGGCATCATTCTTTTTTTAACCCCGCCCATAGCCGGAAAAATAGGAGATCGTTTTCGTTTTAAGGCGGGCCATCGAATTCCTATTATTTCCTCGGGGATCAGTTTTGCTGCTATGGTGTTTATGGCAGTCGCGTTCACTTTGTTTAGTAATCCCGGAGAAATATTCAGATGGGTGTTACCATTGCTCATTATTCTGTGGTTAATAGCCATGAGTATTTTTACCAGCCCGGCTCTTTCCACCTTAGAACTTTTTACACCCATTGATAAGCTGCCCCGAGCCATGGCCATTCTAACCATTGTGGCTAATCTGATTTATTCCCTTGAGCCCGTTATTGTTGATTTAATCGACTACTTGGGGGCGCCCCTCACATTTATGATTGGCGGAGTTGCCGTATTTGTATCCGGGTATGCTCTAAAAAAGAATTCGTTGAGTTTGTTCACCAATAATCCTTCACGCCCCAGGGCCGATTTTAAATTTGATACCACACGCACAAATTATCTGTATATTTTTTTAGTGGGGATCGCGGTGGGTATTCCCACAACGCTCATGTTTAATTACTTCCCCGATTTACTGGAGCGGAGTTTATCTTCCTTGGTTGCTTTGGAAGGTAAATGGCTATTGGTAATTGCCTTGTTTTTCTCAGCCGTGTTGTCTTTGCCGGCCAGTGATTATGTAATAAAAACAGGAACTGTAAAATCGTTCCGGTGGAGTTTCCTTATTGCCTGCGTTAGTGTGGTGCTTGTGTTTGTATCCGGATCGGCTTTATTAACGCTTTTAGCCATGATTGCGTTTACGGTTTCCTTCACGGTTCTCTCCATCAGTTCATTACCCTTGGCCATAGAGCGCGCGAACTATTTTGAAAAAGTTTTTTGCGTAGGAATATTTTTTAGTGGAATGGCGTTTCCGGATGGAATCGTGGAAGCCATTCAAGCGCTTTAAGATCCCATTCGGATTCGCCACGAAGCAGGATACAAATTATTGATTCGATTGCCTAAGTGATTGATCCACCCCAACGGGGTACCTTTATACGTAACCAAGGCAAATCCGCGTTCCCCTTCGCTTACATGCAAATTATCTTTTCTTAAATACGTTAACGCCTGATCTAATGAAAGGTCAAAAGCAGGAAAATTAGTTTGATTCAAATCAATGGCCAGTGCCTTGGCATGTTGAGGAATTAGTTTTTCGTGCTTTACTTCCGCTACCGCTGTTCCTTTGCTTACCACATGTACCTGTGTACTGATAAAATTCATTTCATCATAAAGTTCGGCTGGAATTTGAATCAGTAAATCCTGTTGATTTATGATTTTTAGATTTTCAGGATGATTGCTCCAGGAATGAAGTTGTGCTGTGATTTTTTTGGAGGCTTCGGTGAAATTTCGTCCGGAACGAATTTTTACTTCGGGGTCCGAATCAATTTTTCGTAAAGCGCTGATAAAAAAACCTTCACCCGTTACTTTATGCGGAAAAAAACGATACCCAATCGCTTTGCCAAGCGATATCTTTTCAATATTCCATGCAGTTTCCAATTTGAGTTCAATAAATTCAGCACCCTGGTTTTCTGCCAACCAGTTCATGTTTTTTTCGTTCTCTTGTTCATTGTAGGTACAGGTGCTATATATCAGAATGCCATTCTTTTTCAAGGAAGGCCAAACATCACTCAAAATTCTTCGTTGACGTTGAGAACACAGGGCAACATTTTCTTCCGACCATTCAGCGGCTGCCTGCGGATCCTTTCGAAATAATCCTTCTCCGGAACACGGAGCATCGGCTACAATCACATCAAAGTAGCCTCTTAATTTTTGAAATACTTCCGGATCGCTGTTGGTGACCAGCGTATTGCTATGGCCCCACTTCTGAATATTCTCAGAAAGTATCTGTGCTCTTGATCGTATCACCTCGTTGGAGATCAGCAATGAATTTTCATTGATCAAGCTCAATAAATGCGTAGACTTGCCCCCCGGAGCTGCGCATAAATCGAGTACGCGCAACGATTGATTGAGATCAATTGTTTGTTTGATAGCTTGTTCCAGAAACATAGAGCTTGCCTCTTGCACATAATACTTCCCGGCATGCAAGTCCGGATCAAGCGTAAACACGGGGCGTGTGGATAAGTAAAAACCAAAGTTGCTCCACGGTATTTTTATCCCAACGGGAAGTTTATCTTTGTTGGGATTGAACCGGATACTTACCGGTGCCGGTTGATCATGTGCGGATACAAAATCAGCCCAGGCATAGCCCAACGTTGATTTCATTCGGGATTCAAAAGCAGTTGGTAAAGAGAGCGGCATGCGGTGAAGTAAACGAATTTTAGGATAGAATTAAAAGTGTAATAGATTTATGATTAAGGCAAATAATCCGGCACTTAAAAGTTGGTTAGAGGTTCCAGCAGGCTCTGATTTTCCCATTCAGAATTTGCCTTTTGGAATTTTTAAAAC
>JAEUUB010000295.1 GCA_016787745.1 Cyclobacteriaceae bacterium | reverse complement strand
GTTTCATGTAAATATTTTCATAAAGTCAATACCTCTTTTGGGGTATATGATAAACTTATTTAAACTATCAATAAATATGATTTTATTGATCAATATAGAAATTTAAATAAATTTAACATCAGTAAAGTAATTATCCTTTAGGGATTTATAGCTAATGAAAGCTCTTAACATATACATATCCGGCCTTTTCATTTTTTTTACCACATTAGGATTCGGGCAAAAAATTGAAAATGTCTCATTCACGCTGGGAATATCAGCCGATGGCAATCAGGTTTACAACATATACTACGATCTGATTGCCCCGTACGATAGTATCCCTTGTGAAATAAGGGTTAGAGTAACCGCACAGGAAAAGATATTTTATTCGGCAGAAGTATCGGGTGATGCCGGCAATCTTGTTTTTCCGGGTAAGCGCAAACACATTGTTTGGGATCATGTGAAAGAACTCATTCATTACAGTGGAAGTGTTGCCCTTAACCTCGAAGTCTCTCCGAATATTAAAGCCCCCAAATTTATCAAGAAGGGAAAATCGCTGACCCTGGAAGTAGATTCTATTTTTAGTGAGGGGAAAAAACATACTATAAACCTTTATCGGAATGGAGTTCCCTTAGCCAAACTAAATGAACTATCTAACATGGGGGCTACCATTCCCGCTGCCCTGCCTCCAAAAAGCAAGGCTCGTAAAAATTATCAAATCATGATTAGCGATGGAGAAAACAATTATTACAGTAACGCCTTTAAAGTAAAACCAAAGGTTGCCACCTTTTGGAAGGTACTCCCCATTATTGCTGTTCCTGCCTATTTCATAATAAATAACTATTTAGAAGATAATAAATCATTGCCTGAGCCACCCAGTAATTTCGGAAATTAAGATCATGAAAAAATTCTCTTTCATCCTACTTTTACTTGTCGTTGGTACGCAAGGATTTGCGCAGAAAGGGAAAAAAAATCATTTAACCATTCTTGGGGTTGGCGTTGTTGATAAACCAAGTATTGAGTGGGTAAGCTACCTCACTGATTCCGCTGTGGTGGGGTTAAACATTCAAACCGTTTCTTGTCTTGTTCATTCAAGACTACCTCTCACAAAAATTGAATTACGTATTAATGGCATCACGTCTGATGTATATCAGTCTGGTGACTTTTCTTCCGAGATAGCCCCTAACACTTACGCACAAAAAATTGAACGTACGGTTACATTACGAACCGGCTACAACACCATTCTTGTGAAAGCCGAAAATGTAAAGGGCATAGTTCAGGAAAGTGTACGAAAGGTTGTTGTGGATCCCAATCAAATAGCAACCCTGCGCAACAAAGATGATAAAACTCCGCCCATGATTTATGTTTCGAATCTGGCGAATAGTCGTAATGACGTTTTGCAGGTTTTTGAAGGCGTTGTGAAGCTAACCGGTACCGTATTTGACGAATCGGGCGTTCAACAGCTCACCATCAACAACATCAATACCCCTTTAAAGGAAAACGGATCTTTTGTGATTAACCTTCCTTTAAATATGGGAGAAACACCTATTACCATCGAAGCAAAAGATGTGAATCAAAATTATGCTTCTCAAAAATTTATCATCGAACGAAAGAATGCCGATGGCACAGACTATAAAGTTGAAGATGCCCGGAATTTTTTGATTGTAATTGGTATTAATGATTATCAATCGTGGCCCCAGCTTTACAATGCCGTGTCCGATGTAAAAGGAGTAAACACTGTATTGACCTCCGAGTATTTATTTGAACCTGAAAACGTAACCTTATTGTTGGATGGAGAGGCAACCCGGTCAAACATCTACGAGGCTTTGCGGACTCATATAGAAAAAATTACACCTCAGGATAATCTTCTTATTTACTATTCGGGACATGGCTATTTTGATAAACTTCTCAGTGAAGGGTATTGGGTGCCCGTGGATGGCGCAAAAAATGATGTGTCCTCGTACATACCCAATGCCCAAATTCTAAAAATCATTGAAAATATAAATTCTCAGCACACCTTCCTGGTTGCTGACGCCTGCTTCTCGGGTTCCCTTTTTGCATCCTCGAGCCGCGGCTATGCCGAGCAAGTGGAACGCTACAAATCGAGATGGGGTCTTGCTTCGGGAAGATTAGAAGAAGTATCCGATGGGAATGCTGGGAGTACCAATAGTCCCTTCACCCAAAGTTTTATCGAATTCTTAAAGACCAATCCCGAACAAAAAGTGGCGGTATCAGACCTTGTTCAATTTGTGAAAAAGCGCGTGTCCGAAGCAAATCAACAAACTCCTGTAGGCAATCCCCTGAAAGGGGTTGGTGATGAGGGGGGTGAGTTTGTTTTTTACAAGCGCCAATAACTAATTGGCTTGTTTCGCTTTCCTGTTGCTTCTTCTTTCGCGCACCTCGCGTTTCCATAACTGCCAGTTTTCCTGAGCTACCTGAAATAAACGCTGATACGAATTGCTTGAGTTAGACGACATTGAAACCGCTTGAACATTCATAATCATTCCTGTTTTTCTTAGAGACACCTTTGAGCCGGCTTACCCCTATCGTTCGTTATGCTCTTTAAAATGATCCAACTGTCTTTGACTATTCCCCTACACCGATTTACCTTGCCGCCCGTGAAAAAAGAATCTTTACTTGCTTATTTCTGTCTGGCCGGTATCTGTATTATCTGGGGCACCACCTTTTTGGTCATGCGCATTGGCGTTATGCAATTTCCCCCTTTTCTGTTCGCTGCTATCCGCCAGATAATAGCCGGCTCGCTTTTATGTGGGCTTATGCTTTTTGTCCGGAAGGAAAGGTTTCCTTCTCTAAAAACCTTACGCATTCAGGCCTTTCGAGGATTTCTTATGATTACCTGTGGCAATGGCCTCGTTTCGTGGGCCGAAGTTTTTGTGCCCAGTGGTTTAGCCGCCATCATTTGTTCTACCATGCCCGTAATGGTTATTTTCATTAATCTTTCCGTTAATCGATCAGAAATGCCGAATTGGATAATTGGGGTTGGCGTAGTTGCCGGGTTGTCAGGAATTATTCTTGTGTTCAGCGAATTTCTAACCGACTTCGCTAACCCGAATTACCGCCTGGGCATTG
>JAEUUB010000265.1 GCA_016787745.1 Cyclobacteriaceae bacterium | reverse complement strand
GCTGCTCGAAAATCTGAACGAAGGAAAATTGATAGCCTTCGATCAGGATGAAGATGCCAGGCAACAGGCAGAAAAGATTAGCAGTCGTTCTTTTACATTTTGTCAAACCAACTTCCGATACATGAAACAGTATCTGAAGTTAAACGGAGTAACACAGGTAGATGGTATTCTTGCTGATTTGGGGATTTCATCGCATCAGATTGATTCGCCTGCCCGGGGCTTTTCAACCCGTTTTGAGGGACCCCTTGATATGCGCATGGATCAGCAAGGAAAAGTAACGGCTGCCAAAATTTTGAATCAGGCTTCAGAAGAAAGTCTTCATAAAATTTTTGGCATGTATGGCGAATTAAAGAATGCCCGAACTGCCGCTAAAGCCATTGTGATGGCACGCAGCAAACCTTTGGTTACAACGTTGGATTTGAAACTTGCTTTGCAAAGCATTGCTCCTCGCGGGAAGGAGAATAAATATTTCGCCCAGGTGTTTCAGGCACTGCGCATCGAAGTAAACGAAGAGATGAAAGCGCTTGAAGATTTTTTGCACCAATGTGGCGATGTGATGAAACCAGGTGGACGGTTGGTGGTAATGAGTTATCATTCGCTGGAGGACAGAATGGTGAAAAATTATATAAACACAGGAAAGGTGTTTGGGGAATTGGAAAAGGATTTTTACGGAAACCCGATCAAACCTTTTCAGGCAATAAACCGAAAGCCAATCGAGGCCTCGGAGGAAGAGATAAATGAAAACAAACGCGCCCGCAGTGCAAAGCTACGGGTAGCTGAAAAGATATAAACTCATTCTCCCTCTCCTTTGGAGAGGGATGGGGTGAGGCAATAGGAACAAGAGTATGAGCGAAAACAAATTTAGATTCGAACCAACACGCGGTAACGAAGCCCGGGTAAAACCTGCGGCTCCCGGTCCAAGCATTTTTTCAGGTCTCGAAAAGAAATTGAAATTGGAGAGCTACTTCGAAGAAGGGTTTCCGGTTCAATATCTTCCTAAAATTTTGTTTGCCGTATTGCTGAGTTTGATCTACATCAGCAATACGCACTATGCCGAAAAGGCCACCCGTAAAATAGACAGGATGCAAACGGAAGTGGAAGATCTGCGCGCAGATTACACCACCCTGAAAGCAGACATTATGTATGCCAGCAAGCAAAGTGAAGTGGCAAGAAGAGTAAAAGAATTTGGATTAAAAGAAAGTATAAATCCACCCTATAAACTGGTTGTAGAGAAAGGTGAATATTAAGAAGTCCATATTAGTAAGAGTACGCGTTGCATTTTTATGTGTAATGGTTTTTGCGGTTTGCGTAGCCGCCAAGATCAGTCACATTCAGTTTGTGGATGGAGACAAGTGGGAGAAGATGAGCGAAGAAATCAACTTCGACTATAAAAAAATCAAGGCAACACGCGGTAATATTTATTCCGACAACGGAAGTTTGTTGGCTACCAGCCTGCCTTTTTATAAGGTGGCCATTGATCCTACTTTAGCAAAGACTGAAATTTTCAAATCGGGCATCGATTCGTTGGCTATGATGTTGTCGAGATATTATAAAGACAAATCAACAGCCGACTATAAGCAATTACTGAAAGATGCACGCGCGGCCGGCAAGCAATACGTGGTTGTTAACCGCAAGCAAATCAACTACCAGACAAAGAAGGAAATGATGACGTGGCCCATTTTCAGAGAGGGCCGGTATCGGGGGGGTGTAATCTTTGAGAAAATAGATGTTCGTTACCGCCCTTTTTCCAACCTGAGCCGCAGAACCGTTGGTTTTGTAAATGAAGACGGCAAAGGAGCCGGACTTGAATATAGTTTTGATGATGTGTTGAGTGGGCAGGATGGTGAAGCACTCTTTCAAAAAATTGCCGGCAGTACCTGGAAACCTGTCTTTGATGGTACTAATGTAAAAGCTGTTAATGGCTTGGACATTCACTCCACTATCGACATTAATCTCCAGGATGTATCCGAGACTTCCTTATACCAGGCAATGAAGCGTCACAATGCCGATGAAGGTACCGTGGTGGTGATGGAGGTAAAGACCGGGCACATCAAAGCGATCTCCAACTTAAGCAGCGATGGACATGGGGATTTTTACGAAAAATTTAATCACGCAATAGGCGGATCCATTGAACCGGGCTCAACTTTTAAACTGGTAACCATGATCGCCCTTTTGGAAGATACCAATCTGGAGTTAACAGATAGTATAAATACAGGCAATGGAGAATACACCTTCTACAATCGTAAAGTAAAAGATCATCACGAAGGCGGCTTCGGTAAAGTTACTGTACAGCAGGCATTCGAGTTGTCATCCAATGTGGCGATGGCTAAATTGACTGACAAGTATTTTGGGACGAAGCCTTCTAAATTTTTAGCGCATGTTGATGCTTTGAAATTATCCAAGCCCCTGGGTTTACAGATTACGGGTGAGGCATATCCAAAAATCACCCGGCCTACAGATAAAGATTGGAGCGGTATCACATTGCCCTGGATGGCCTATGGCTATGGATTGGAAATTACTCCTCTGCATACGCTTACGCTTTACAACGCGGTGGCCAACGAGGGTACTATGATTAAACCAGTTTTTGTCACCAGTGTTAGCAAAGCAGATCGCGTTAAGCAGGATTTTGAAACCGAAAAACTGACTGGGAAAATTTGCTCTAATAAGACACTTAACCAATTACGAATTTTATTGGAGGGGGTGGTAGAAAATGGAACTGCTAAAAATTTAAAGAACGCCCACTATCGAATTGCCGGTAAAACAGGCACAGCACAAATTTTAGAAAATGGCCGCTATGAGAAGCGATACATAACTTCATTCGTGGGTTATTTTCCTGCACATGCGCCAAAATATTCGGCCATTGTTTTGATTAAAAATCCCCGTGGTTTTTATCAGTATGGTAACAATGTGGCGGGTCCGGTATTCAAAGATATTGCTGATAACATTTATGCGCGCGATATCAACCTGCACATGGCTATGGAGAAAACCAAAACAATGGAGCCAGGTGTGTTTCCTATCATTCGGGCCGGAAAGCAGGATGAGCTCACCATGTTAAGTAATGAATTAGGCGTTTCGAATCACTCCGCTACCGAAGAAGAATGGATTAAGACGTCAAAAAGTGGGAGCAGCGTAGTTTGGAAAAAAAATGCGGTGGTTAAAGATCAAGTACCCGATGTAATGGGAATGACTTTTCGCGATGCACTTTATCTATTGGAGAAGTCGGGGTTGCGGGTGTCTTTTGAAGGCAAAGGCCGTGTGAGTAATCAATCCCTATCACCGGGTACAAGAATAACGAAAGGTGCTATCATTTATTTACGATTAAGTTAATGGCCGAGTTAAAAGACATATTATATAAAGTGCCTATTACCTCTACCTCTGGCGGTATGAACGTGGAGGTGAAAGGGATTTGCTTTGACTCGCGTAAAGTTCAACCAGGGTATTTGTTTATTGCAGTTAAGGGTACGCAATCAGATGGCCATGAGTATATAACAAAAGCTTTAGCTGATGGAGCTGTGGCGGTAGTTGCAGAAAAACTCCCGGAAGCGATTTCAGATAAAGTATCATACGTTACTGTAAAAGACAGCGCAAAAGCCCTGGGCACAATTGCCTGTAATTATTATGGCAACCCTGCTTCTAAATTGAAATTGGTTGGGGTAACCGGTACCAATGGTAAGACAACTGTGGTGACTTTGTTGTTCAAGCTTTTCACATCGTTGGGCTATCGTTGCGGAATGTTATCCACAGTTGTGAATAAAATTGTGGATAAAGAAATCTCAGCTACGCATACCACACCTGATCCCATTCAGATCAATGAAATGCTGGAGAGGATGCTGAATGAAAAATGTACGCACTGCTTTATGGAAGTAAGTTCGCACGCAGTGGTACAAGGAAGAATTGAAGGATTGGATTTTGCCGGAGGTATATTCACCAACATCACACACGATCATCTTGATTACCATCGCACATTTGAAAGTTACATCCGTGCCAAGAAAGGTTTTTTTGATGGCTTGCCATCGGATGCATTTGCTTTGGTGAATGTAGACGACAAGCGAGGGATGGTGATGCTTCAAAACTGCAAAGCCAAAAAACAAACCTATGGTTTAAAGAAGTTGGCAGATTTCAAGGGAAAAATCATAACAAATTCTATTGAAGGTCTTGAGTTGGAGGTAAGTGAGCGGAATGTATGGTTTAAACTGATAGGTGACTTTAATGCGTACAATCTCTTAGCCGTATATGGGGCTGCTTGTTTACTGAATGAGGATTCTGAGTTGGTGTTGATGCGTTTATCGGCACAAACCGGAGCATCGGGCCGATTTGAATTGGTGATGCCTGGATCCAAGTTTACAGCGATCGTTGATTACGCCCATACGCCTGACGCGCTTAAAAATGTCCTGGAAACGATAGAGAATTTTCGTTCGGGTGCTGAGCAGGTGATTGCGGTGGTGGGATGTGGCGGTGATCGGGATCGAACCAAGCGACCGTTGATGGCTGCCATTGCCTGTAAGTATTCAAACAAAGTAATTTTTACTTCCGATAATCCCCGAAGTGAAGATCCTATGGAAATCATTCGTGAAATGCAAAAAGGGGTGGGCCCTACCGATGCGAAGAAAACGCTGGTGATGGTTGACCGGGAAGAAGCAATTAAAACTGCGTGCATGATGGCGAATGAGAAGGACATCATTTTGGTAGCAGGCAAGGGTCATGAAAATTATCAGGAGATAAAAGGAGTTAAGCACCCATTCGATGATAAAGAAGTTTTAGAAAGAATGTTAAAAATGTTTTCCAATTAATGTTATACTACTTCTTCGACTATATCGAAAAGAATTTTGACTTACCCGGAGCGGGTTTGTTCCAATACATTTCCTTTCGTGCGGGGGCTGCGGCTGTATTGTCATTGATAATTACTATCACATTAGGTCAGCGGTTGATTTCTTTCTTAAGAAAGAAGCAGGTAGGTGAGGAGATTCGCGATTTGGGTTTGGAAGGACAAATTCAAAAGAAGGGGACACCTACGATGGGTGGCCTGATCATCATAGCTGCTATACTGATTCCTACGCTGCTGATGGCCCGGCTTGACAACGTGTATGTGATTTTACTTATCGCCACCACACTTTGGTTGGGATTGATCGGTTTTGTTGATGATTATATAAAGGTCTTTAAAAAAAATAAGGAAGGACTGGCCGGGCGATTTAAAATTGTAGGTCAGGTAACGATTGGACTGATTGTTGGATTAACACTTTTCTTCAATGAGAATGTGGTGATTCGGGAAGTGAAGCCGGCCACCACTGCGAGTCTGCAGGTAATGCAACCTGAATCTGGAATCCGTTTGGAGTACCGCGATGTTAAATCGACCAAAACTACGGTACCTTTTATTAAGAACAACGAATTTGATTACAGCAGCATTTTACCTTGGATAGATAAAAATTATACCTGGATTATTTATACGCTTGTGGTAATTGTAATTATTACCGCAGTATCTAATGGCGCCAATATTACAGACGGAATTGATGGGTTGGCCGCGGGCACTTCGGCCATTATTGGGTTAACCCTCGCAATTTTTGCTTACCTCTCTGGCCGTGTTGACTTTAGTTCGTACTTAAATATAATGTATATCCCCAATCTGGGTGAGTTGGTAATTTTCTGCACTGCCTTTGTGGGCGCTTGTTTAGGATTTCTTTGGTACAATGCATATCCGGCCCAGGTCTTTATGGGTGATACAGGCAGCCTAGCCCTTGGTGGGATCATTGGGGTGCTTGCATTTGCTGTCCGAAAAGAGTTGTTGATTCCTGTGTTGTGTGGAATCTTTCTTGTTGAAAATCTCTCCGTCATTGCGCAGGTATCTTACTTTAAGTATACCAAGCGAAAGTATGGCGAAGGCAAACGGATTTTATTGATGTCGCCATTACATCATCATTATCAAAAGAAAAATATCCATGAATCTAAAATTGTAACCCGGTTTTGGATTGTTGGAATTTTATTAGCGATTCTTTCATTAGCCATGCTTAAACTAAGATGAAGGAGCGAATAGTCATATTGGGTGCCGGAGAAAGTGGAACGGGGGCTGCCTTGCTCGCGAAAGCGAAAGGCTTTGACGTATTTGTTTCTGATCAGGGAAGCATCAAGGAAAAATACAAAGCAGAGTTAAGAAGCGCTTCTATCCCGTATGAAGAAGGATATCATTCTACTGATTTCATCCTGAATGGTCAATTGATTATAAAGAGTCCGGGAATTCCTGATAAAGCTGAGATAATTCAATCCGCTAAAGCAGAAGGAATTAAAATAATTGATGAAATAGAGTTTGCTTTTCAATACCTGAAAGGAAAAGTGATAGCTATTACAGGAACTAATGGAAAAACCACTACCACGCTATTAACCTATCACTTATTAAAGACGGCTGGATTCAATGTGGCTTTGGCAGGAAACGTAGGTGAAAGCCTGGCCAGAAAAGTGGCTAAGGAAGATCATGACTGGTATGTAATTGAAATCAGCAGTTATCAATTGGATGGTACCGCTGCCTTTCGTCCGGAGATCGGAATTATATTGAATATTACACCCGATCATTTGGATCGGTATGAGTATAAAATGGAGAACTATGTGAACTCCAAATTTCGCTTAATCCAGAATATGACGGCTGAAAATCCCTTCATCTACTACGCAGATGATTCGGTGACAGGATTAGAAGTTATAACAAGAAAAATAAAAGCAAACAAAATACCCGTTTCATTAAAGGATACATCCACACCTGCTCATTACGATGGAGCGAAAATGGTTTTCAATCTAAGTTCGCAGCCTTTCACTATCGCGCAGGAAGACACTACCCTGAAGGGACCTCATAACCTGATCAACACCTTGTCGGCCGTTACGGCTGTATTTTTAGCAGGTGCTGATTTAGGTTCTATCCAGTCAGGCTTAAAAAACTTTAAGAATGCACCGCATCGATTGGAATCAGTTGCCTCAATTAACGGGGTGGAGTTTGTAAATGATTCGAAGGCGACCAATGTCGATTCTGTGGTCTATGCCTTGGGTAGTTACAATCAGCCTCTCATCTGGATTGCCGGAGGTATTGATAAAGGCAATGACTATAATTTAATAAAAAAAGATGTATCCAGAAAAGTGAAGACTTTAATCTGCCTGGGTAAAGACAACGGTAAACTAAAATCATTTTTTGGGAGCATAGTTAAAGATGTCCAGGAAACTCAAACGGTAAAGGAACTTGTGCGCATGGCATTAAAAGCAGCCAACGAAGGAGACGTGGTGTTACTCTCCCCCGCGTGTGCCAGTTTCGATTTGTTCAAAAACTACGAAGATCGGGGCGATCAGTTTAGAGCGGCCGTATTGGAACTAAAGAAGGAAGTTGAGCAAGTAGGTTTTATTAATAGCTAACAGAATGGAAAAAGTAAAATCATGGGCTGACAAAAATCTTCAGGGCGACCGGGTAATCTGGGCCGTGGTTTTTGCGCTTTCGTTGATAAGTATCCTTGTTGTATATAGTTCGATAGGTACGCTGGCGTTTAAGCGTTCGGCCAGTCCCGAGTCATATCTGATCAAACATACATTCATGGTTTTTCTGGGTTTAGCCGCCATGTGGTTCGCGCATAAAATTGATTATCGTTATTACTCCAAATTATCGAGGCTGGCGTTGTGGATTAGCGTTCCCCTGTTGATCTACACATTCACCAATGGAACTACCATCAACGATGCTGCACGTTGGATCACTGTCCCGTTTATTAACACTTCCTTCCAGCCTTCCGATTTTGCGAGTCTTGCTTTGATCATTAATCTGGCGAGCATGCTAAGCAAGAAGCAGCAGAACATTGATGATATCAAAGAGTCCCTTATCCCGATGTTGATCTGGTGTGGCGTTATTTGTGGATTAATCGCACTCACCAACCTTTCAACAGCCGTCTTACTTTTTGCTACGTGCATGCTTGTGATGTTTATTGGCCGGGTGCCTGTTAAATACCTCGCCATGCTCGTGTTGGTGGGTCTTCTTGCCGGAGCCGTTGCCTTAAAATTTGGGGTACGCGGTGAGACTGCTAAAAACCGGATCATGACCTTTGTGCAAGGAAGTGAACTTCCCTTTCAGGCCAAACATGGAATGATAGCGGTTGCCACCGGAGGAATTTTTGGCAAAGGTCCTGGCAACAGTGAACAACGAAATATTTTACCCCATCCTTATTCGGACTTTGTGTATGCAATCGTGATTGAAGAGTATGGATTGATCGGGGGTGTTACAGTCCTTGTCTTATATCTCATTCTCTTACATAGAGGAATGAAAGCTGCCTACAACAGCGAAAGAGCTTTTGGAGGTCTGCTTTCAGCCGGATTAAGTTTTGATCTTGTTTGTCAGGCTATGGTAAACATGGGAGTTGTGGTGGGTTTGGGACCTATCACGGGTCAGCCGTTGCCCTTGGTAAGTATGGGGGGAACAGCCATGGTGTTTACGGGTTTGTCAGTAGGAATTATTTTAAGTGTGAGCCGTGGCGAGCGTGAAGAAAACTGGGGCCAGAAAACAGCGAGTGAAGAACTTAGAATGAAGGAAAAAAATATAGATGCGAAAGCAGCTTAAGTGAATTGAAAGAGAGCAAACCATATCGATTGATTATTAGTGGTGGCGGAACAGGCGGCCATATTTTTCCCGCGTTGGCAATCGCGAACGAGTTTAAAAATCGGCATGCAGATGCTGAAATTCTTTTCGTGGGTGCAAAGGGTAGAATGGAAATGACGCGTGTGCCCGAAGCCGGATATAACATTATTGGACTCTGGATAAGTGGCCTTCAGCGGAAGCTTACGTTTTCTAATCTTTTGTTTCCCTTAAAGTTGGCTTCCAGTTATTTCGTGGCACGTAGTGTGGTTAATAAGTTCAAGCCCGATTTTGTTGTCGGTACAGGCGGATATGCCAGCGGACCAATTTTGTTAGCAGCAATCAGCAAGAAAATACCAGCACTTGTTCAGGAACAGAATTCTTATGCAGGTCTTACAAATAAGCGAGTGGGGGGTAAGGTGCAACGCATCTGTGTTGCCTATGCGGGCATGGATAAATATTTTCCTAAGGATAGAATTGTACTAACCGGAAATCCCGTAAGAAAAGACATTTGCAATCTTGACGCTAAGCGGGAGCAAGCCAGAAATCATTTTGGGTTATCTCTGGAAGGCCGCACGTTATTGATTTTGGGTGGAAGTCTTGGGGCCCGCACTATCAACGAAAGTATTTTGGAGGGCATTGATAAGCTTATCGATTCGCAGGTACAGGTGATCTGGCAGACAGGAAAAATTTACTATGAAAGTGTTAAAGCTCAGGTGGCCAATAAAGATCTGAGACGAATTCGAATTCATGATTTTTTAAAACAGATGGATTTAGCCTACGCGGCCTCGGACGTGGTGATTTCAAGAGCAGGAGCATTATCTATTTCCGAAATCTGCCTTGCCAAAAAGTCGTGTATTCTGGTGCCTTCACCGAATGTGGCGGAAGACCACCAGACAAAAAACGCGATGACATTGGTGAGCAAAGGAGCTGCCCAGTTGGTAACAGATCGCAATGCGAAAGCATCCCTGGTAAGTGAGTCTCTAAAACTTGTGTATGATCTTCAGCGGTGTAAATCGCTGAGTGATTGCATAGCACCATTAGGGAAACCCCGAGCCACGGAAGACATCGTGGATGAAATTGAAAAATTGATTGTGAAGAAATGAAGTTGGATCAATACGATAGCATTTATTTTTTAGGTATTGGAGGCATTGGTATGAGTGCGCTCGCACGCTGGTTCAAACATAAAGGTTTGCGCGTTGCAGGTTACGACCGCACACCCACACCTCTTACCCACGAATTGATGGAAGAGGGAATGGAAATTCATTTTGATGACAAAATTGAATTTATACCCGGGTATGTCAGTAAAGAGAAAACGTTGGTGATCTTTACACCGGCTATTCCTAAAAATCATGTTGAACATACCTTCTTAAAAGATTCCGGCTTCACTATTCTCAAGCGATCCGAAGTACTGGGGCTATTGACTAGGAATTATAAAACCATTGCGGTAGCAGGTACCCATGGAAAGACAACTACTTCCTCGTTGATTGCCCACATTCTGAAACATGCCGGAAAAGATATGGTAGCATTTCTGGGAGGCATTACTGCGAACTATGAGTCGAACCTGATTATGCAGGGCGAGGTAAACGACAATACCCTGGTAGTGGCTGAAGCGGATGAATTTGATCGTTCGTTCCTGAGATTATTTCCGCATACGGCCGTGGTTACTTCTGCCGATGCGGATCATTTGGATATTTACGGAGATCACCTTCAGATGCTTAGTTCATACAAGGAATTTATAAGCCAGATCAACGACAAGGGGAATCTTATTATTCACGAATCGATTAGTGTGTTGGCGGATGAAATGAAACACATAAATAAAGAAACATATGGCATGAGCCGGGGGCAATTTTTTGCCGGCAATATAGTTCCGATTAGTCGGGACGGATTTTTTGAATTCGATCTGCAGGGCTTTGCTCAAAAGATTGAGAAGATAAAGCTCGGTGTCCCCGGTTTTCATAATATGGAAAATGCTATAGCGGCAGCATTAGTAGCTGTGAAGTTTGGAATTGATGAAAAAACAATCCGCGAAGCGCTTGCTTCTTTCCGGGGCGTAAAACGAAGATTTGAGTACATCATCCGCACCGATCAACTAATCTACATCGATGATTACGCACATCATCCAACAGAGATTGAAGCATTTTTAAAGTCTCTTAAAGAAATGTACAAGGGTAAAAAAATTACCGTTGTCTTTCAGCCGCACTTGTTTACCCGCACGCGCGATTTTGCCGAAGGTTTTTCTGCAAGTCTTAGCCTGGCCGATGAATTGGTGTTGATGGATATTTACCCGGCACGCGAGGAACCTATACCCGGGGTAACCTCTGATATGCTTTTCGAAAATATCGCCAGCAAGAAAAAAGTGCGCTGTAACAAATCCAATTTGATGCAAACCCTGGCAGGTATGGACATAGAAGTGTTAGCAACCGTGGGTGCCGGAGACATTGATACGTTTGTAAAACCTATTAAAGAAATGTTGGTCAGCCGATGAAATGGAAATTTGACATTCGAAAGGAAATAAAGGTATCCGTAGCGCTGTTTGCGATTTCTTTTTTAATCGCTTTTAGCGTGCGCAAGCAGGATGGATTAGTCTGCAAAGACATTGTAATCGACCTTGAAAACATTCATGAGAATCACTTTTTGGATGAAGCCGATGTACTGAAACTCGTGGAAGGAAGTGGACAGAAAATAATTGGAACGAGCCTTGATTACATCAACTTGAAGTCAATTGAGACTAAGCTCAAGTACGACAAACATATTTTAGATGCGGAGTTGTTTGGCGATCTGAAAGGAAATTTGATTGTGCATGTTGAATTACGAAGACCTCTTGCCCGTATTGTTCGTGAGAACGCACCCGATGCCTACATCGCAGAAGACGGGGTGATCATGCCAGTTTCTGAAAAGTATAGCTCGCGCGTGGTTTTGCTTAGCGGAGCTTTTACAAATAAATTAATGGAGAGCGAAGACTTGACCAAGTTAGAGGAAGGCAGGCAGTTGCTTGAAATGATTGAATTTATTTCAGAGGATAAATTCTGGAAGGCACAGGTGGCACAAATTGATATCAATAGTCAGGGCAAGATTACGATTCTTCCGCAGGTAACCGGGCAACGCGTGGAGTTTGGGAAGCCGGAGGACTATAAGACCAAATTTAAAAAACTAATGATTTTTTATAAAGAGATTCTACCGCAGCGAGGCTGGACTCGCTACGAACGGGTGAACCTTGAATTTGACGGACAAATAATAGCAGAATAAAAATCACCATATAACCCAAAAAAATAATTATCAAACAACCACTAATAATCTAAGTCATGGAAAATGAAAAAATAGTTGTAGGTCTGGATATAGGAACAACCAAGATCTGCGCCATAGTAGGTCGCAAGAACGAATTTGGCAAACTCGAAGTACTTGGCATGGGCAAGGCAGAATCCGAGGGGGTGATCAAAGGCATTGTCACCAACATCGACAAAACGGTTTTTGCCATTGAAAAGGCCGTGAAGGAAGCCAGTGATATGTCGGGTATCGACATCGGTGTGGTAAATGTGGGTATCGCAGGCCAACACATCCGCAGCTCTATCCATCATGGCGGCATTACCCGCATGTCTAAAGATGATGAAGTGAGTATCGAGGATGTAAACAGGCTCACGGAAGATATGTATCGGATCGTTATCCCTCCGGGCAGCGAGATCATACACGTTATGCCGCAGGATTATATTGTAGATTATGAAGAAGGCATCAAAGATCCGGTGGGTATGAGTGGTGTTAAATTGGAAGCGGATTTCCATATCATCACGGCACAAACCAGTGCGATCAATAATATAAATAAATGTGTACGCAGGGCCGGTCTCGAAATCGATGATTTGATTCTTGAGCCTCTCGCCTCCAGTCTCGCGGTGTTAAGCGAAGAAGAAAAGGAGGCTGGAGTTTGCTTGATTGATATTGGTGGCGGCACCACAGATATCGCGGTGTTTCACGACAGCATTATCCGGCATACTGCGGTAATTCCATTTGGAGGAAACATTCTGACCAATGACATCCAACATGGGTTGATGGTAATGGCGAAACAAGCCGAGCAATTAAAAACCCGGTTTGGAAAAGCGATTGCCGAAGAAGCGAGCCCGAATGAAATTGTGTCAATCCCTGGGATTAGAAACAGAACCGCCAAAGAAATCTCGGTTAAAAATCTTTCAAGCATTATACAAGCTCGCATGGAAGAGATCATAGAGATGGCTCATACCGAAATAATTAATTCAGGATTTGAAAATAGATTGGCGGGCGGGATCGTAATTACCGGGGGTGGCTCACAACTTAGTTGTCTGAAACAATTGGTAGAATATATGACGGGCATGGATGCACGCATCGGGTATCCAAACGAACATTTAGGGAAGAGTAAACTGGAAGCGGTGAAAAGTCCCATGTATGCCACTTCCGTAGGTCTGGTATTGTCCGGTTTCCGTTCGCTTGACGAGCGTGAGGAGCGTTACAAAGAAGCCAAGGGTTCACAAAAGCCTGCAAAGGTTAAGAAGGAAAAAATGAATCCAGCCTCTGACTTTTTCTCCAGCATCTTAAATAAAACCAAAGGTCTCTTGATTGATGACCTGGATGGAAAAAATGAATATTGATCAACCACTAAATAGTAATTGTCATGTTTGAACCAGTAACAGGATACAAATTTGATCTCCCCAAACACCACAAATCGATTATTAAGGTAATCGGTGTGGGTGGTGGAGGTAGCAACGCAGTCAACCACATGTTTCGTCAAGGCATCAAGGATGTTGAGTTTGTGGTTGCCAATACCGATCTGCAGGCATTGAACAGCAGTCCGGTTCCCTATAAACTTCAATTGGGTGTTAATCTTACCGAAGGTCTTGGTTGCGGAGCCAATCCCGAAGTGGGTCGTGCTGCAGCCATTGAAAGCAAAGAGCAGATTCGCGAAATGCTAATGGGCACTAAAATGGTATTTGTTACTGCCGGCATGGGCGGGGGTACAGGTACCGGAGCTGCGCCTGTCATCGCCAAGATCGCGAAGGATATGGACATTCTTACAGTTGGTATCGTTACCGTCCCCTTTGCCTTTGAAGGAAAGAAAAAACTTGCGCAGGCAGAATTGGGTGTAGATGCCTTTCGTTCAAGCTGCGATACAGTTCTGATAATTCTCAATGATAAGTTGCGTGAGATCTATGGTAATCTCGCGATTGGACAAGCCTTTGGTGAAGCTGACAATGTGTTAACAACTGCGGCAAAAGGTATTGCTGAGATAATTACGCTTGCGGGTTACGTAAATGTTGATTTTCAGGATGTGCGAACGGTTATGTTAAATGCGGGTGCGGCTGTTATGGGTTCTGCCGAGACGCGGGGCGATAGCCGGGCAATTAAGGCGGCTCAACAAGCGCTGGCGTCTCCCTTGTTGGATAACAAAGATATCATGGGTGCGAAGAAAATCCTTCTATCCATTATATCGGGGGAAGAAGCCGAACTTCAGATGGATGAGTTGACAACCATCACGGAATACATTCAGCAACAGGCAGGGGATGAAGCCGAAGTGATCTTTGGTCATGGTGTGGATACCGGATTGGCCGATCGAATCCGGGTAACTGTGATAGCTACCGGTTTTATAGCGGAAGGACAACTGAAGAGAAAAGTCGAAGAGAAAAAAATACATGAGCTTGATCGGTCGCAGATATCCCTTTTCGGAAGCGCTGATAATTCGGTGAATCAACAAAATCTGGATGTTCATTTGAAAAAGGAAACGGATCGTCCGGTGTTGAAAAGCGATGAGAAACTGGCAGATCCCGATAAAGGAACAGATAAGAAAGTGCCGGATACCCCTGCCTCAAAAGAGGACATTTCTACGGAGCGCTCGTATACATTCGAATTGTTTAAAAATTCTGAGTCAACCAATGAGTCGGACGAAGACCAGGGTGAAGACAGTTTGTTCCTGAGCGAGGATGAGGAGTTTGATTTGGGTAAAGGAGTCTCAGCCGATCAGGTAATAAATGAAGAAGGCCTGATGGAAGTTCGTAGAACAAAGGCACGCCTGGAAGAACAGGCCCACCAGCGCAGAGAAAAACTGAAAGCCAACAAGAAAAATGAAATGACGAAGGAAGAGTTCAACGAAAAGTGGACCCTGCCTGCGTATTTACGCAGAGGGGTAAAAATGGACAGTGTGCCACATTCTTCTGAACCATTTATTTCGCGTTATAACCTGAACGATGATAATAATCTGTTGGGTAACAATAAGTTTTTACATGACAATGTAGACTAATAGAAGGGACGAATTTTTAATTACGAATTACGATTTTAAAAATGAACAACTCAGAGATCAAACTTCGTTCCTCTGAATTTTTGTCCTTCAAAGAAATGGCATATCCGGCACGACTGGTTTTTACTCCATTCGTAGTGGTTGTTGGTGGTAAATATTTTTTGCCGGTGCCGGAGTGCCTTATTTTTTAAACTGAGTTTAACCCATTTTTTAAACTCGACTGCCTCATTCGATTTATCGGGTGAGGCAGTTTACTTCTTCAGAATCCAGTGTTTTTGCTTTAGTTTCTCATGCTGGCATAACTACCAGGATTCATAACCCTATTTTGGTCCGGCTATTGTTTTAGCAACAGTAAACAATACTGTTATGAAAACGAAACTACTTTTATTGCTTGGTATCGTTGTATTTACCTCTTGCGACATTCTGGTTGTTGAACCTGTTTACGATTCGCGAGACCGGCTGACTGGATCATACCGGATGGAAGAATATAGCCAAACATATAACGATTACCTGCACTATACGATCTACATCCGCAAAGGCTTTGGCTCCCGCTCTCAGTCATTAATCATTGAAAATTTTTATAATTCGGATGTTGATGTAATCGCTGAAATGGTGGGGGATAAGATTTTTATTTCGCGACAGATCGTTCAGGGTTACGAGATTGAAGGTGTGGGTACTTTGTATTACGATGAGATCAAATTTACCTATCGCGTGCGTGATAGCTATTACAACAAGCCTACTGATTTTTGCGAAGCCACTGCGTGGTTACGTTAAGGAATAGAACGGATAGGCTTGGCTATTTTTTTTTAGCCAAGCCTTTATCCACACTCCAGGCACCTGGGCCATAGAACAAGTATATGATACCCATCAGCACAAATAGAAAGGGATGCTGGTCTTCGTACCAAAAACGACCTTGGCCAACAAAAAAAGTAATATACCCCAATGCTCCGATCAAGAGAAAAGCGCCTATGCGTGTGAGGGCGCCAGCAGTCAACAGTAACCCCGCCAGCAACTCAGTAGATTTTCCGGCATATACCATAAGTTTTCCATACGGGCCTTGAAAAGGTGCCCAGGTAGTGTACTCATTAATAAGGTTGGGCTGAAATACTTCCAGTCCATGATAAGTTACAAGCAGGCCGAGAATGATACGAATCGCACCAAGCGCTTTGTCAGGAGATAG
>JAEUUB010000241.1 GCA_016787745.1 Cyclobacteriaceae bacterium | reverse complement strand
GCGGTGCCATATGTTATCGCGGCCGGGGGAGTCCATGTAATTACCGGTGTGGCTTTGTTTACTGTAAGCTGAACGGTGGTTCCGAGTACAGCATTGTAGTTTGTTGGATTGGCAGGCGTAAAATCTACCGACAGGTTTTGGTTACCTGCATTTAAAATCGATCCTGATGCCGGGGTGTAGGTAAACATGCCTGGCAAGCCTCCGGATTTGGCATTCATTTTGGTAGCGCTCAGAGCGGTGCCATATGTTATCTCGGCCGGGGGATTCCATGTGCTTACCGGTGTGGATTTGTTTACTGTAAGCTGAACGATGGTTCCGAGTACAGAATTATAGTTAGCCGGTTTGGCAGGCGTAAAATCTACCGACAGGTTTTGGTTACCTGCATTTAAAATCGATCCCGATGCCGGGGTATAAGTAAACGTGCCAGCCACGCCTCCGGAAGTGGCATTCAGTTGGGTAGCACTCAGCGCGGTACCATACGTTATCGCGGCCGGGGGAGTCCATGTAATTACTGGTGTGGCTTTGTTTACTGTAAGCTGAACGATGGTTCCGAGTACAGCATTGTAGTTTGTTGGATTGGCAGGCGTAAAATCTACCGACAGGTTTTGGTTACCTGCATTTAAAATCGATCCCGATGCCGGGGTGTAGGTAAATGTACCGGGCACGCCTCCGGAGGTAGCATTCAGTTGGGTAGCGCTCAACGCGGTGCCATATGTTATCGCGGCCGGGGGAGTCCATGTAATTACCGGTGTAGCTTTGTTTACTGTAATCTGAACGGTGGTTCCGAGTACAGCATTATAGTTCGCATTATCGGCTGGTGTAAAATCTACCGACAGGTTTTGATTACCCGCATTTAAAATCGATCCTGATGCCGGGGCATAAGTAAACGTGCCAGCCACACCTCCGGAAGTGGCATTCAGTTGGGTAGCGCTCAGCGCGGTGCCATATGTTATCGCGGCCGGGGGAGTCCATGTAATTACCGGTGTGGCTTTGTTTACTGTAAGCTGAACGGTGGTTCCGAGTACAGCATTGTAGTTTGTTGGATTGGCAGGCGTAAAATCTACCGACAGGTTTTGATTACCTGCATTTAAAATCGATCCTGATGCCGGGGTGTAGGTAAACATGCCGGGCACGCCTCCGGAAGTGGCATTCAGTTGGGTAGCGCTCAGCGCGGTGCCATATGTTATCGCGGCCGGGGGAGTCCATGTGATTACCGGTGTGGCTTTGTTTACAGTTATGATTTGTACTTCATCGGGTGCGGGATTGTATGTAGCATTGCCAATTTGCGATGCCGTGATATTTGCCGACCCTGCGCCAACCACAGTTACTAAATTACCGCTTACAGTCGCAACAGAAAGATTATCACTCACATAGCTTACGGTAAGCCCTGAAGATGCGGTTGCACCAAGCGTGAAGCCAGCATCTCCATAAGTTTTGGCAGGTATGACAGGAAAAGTTATACTTTGATTAAGCTTTTCCCCCACGCCTACTACATCAAGAAAGAATGGACTGCCGGAGTCATCACTTAGAATTTCAATGGTGGCTGTTCTGTTTCCACTTACAGTGGGTGTAAATGTTATTGTAAAACTGGTTGTTGCTCCTGATCCCAACACGTTTACGAGTCCTGTCGTGTTAAGCACAAAATCCGTTGTATTAGCTCCTGTTAAAGAGATTACCCCTAGGTTTAGATCCTCTGGCGCCCCCGTGTTCTCCAAAACGATGGTAACTGCGGATGAAGTTGAAAGTAAATCAACACTCCCGAAATTATGACTGGATCCTGAGGAAACTGGAGATCCGGAAATCTTTACTTCAAGAACAGGAGCCGGAACTCCGGTTAAATAACTGTCGGCTTTGGCATGTAATCCAATTGCAAACAGCACTAGCATTGCCGAAAAGAATAGGCGCGTAAAACTCCTAAATAGATTAAAACTCAACATTTATCAGCCAATAATAGACAACCACCGATCGTACACTTAACTCACTCAGTTCACAAACAAGTAATATTTATAGTATTATCCACCAATTTAGTGAACTGAACCTCCAAAGTTAGCATAAAGAACTTGAGTATATCCACCCAGAATTTTAATTGTAACTCGTAGTTTCACGCCTTAATTAGGTCAAAAACGGTGATTGAGATAAGTTTCTACACATTTTGGATTGGAATAGCCCTGATTGTTTACACCTATGTAGGATATGGGGTAATAATTTACATTTTATCTAAGTTGAGGGGTGAGGCTACCCTACCCTCAACTCCCTCCGATAATGACCTGCCCGAAGTGACTCTTTTGATTGCAGCCTATAATGAAGAACGATTTATTGCTTCTAAAATTGAGAATTCGCTTGCCCTTGCCTACCCGCCCGAAAAACTAAATGTTTGGATTGTAACGGATGGCTCGACTGATAAAACGCTCGAAATTGCCACAGGATATTCCAGGGTAAAAACATTCCATACTCCAGAACGATCAGGCAAGATTCATGCGGTTAACCGGGTGATCAAATTAATAACCACACCTATAGTCATTTTCTCGGATGCAAACACTGTTTTAAATTCTGCGGCTGTAAAAAATATTGTCCGCCACTTTCAGGATGATAAAGTGGGGGGTGTTTCCGGTGAAAAAAAGATTAAGATGAACGAGGCTGACAATGCATCGGGTGCCGGAGAGGGTATTTATTGGAAATATGAATCGGCATTAAAAAAAAAGGACTCGCAGCTCTCCACAGCTATTGGCGCGGCCGGAGAACTCTTTGCCCTGCGCACACACTTATATAACACTCCTGAACCCGATACGATTATCGAAGATTTTGTTACTTCTATGAAAATCGTCAGCCTGGGGTACCGGTTTGTGTATGAACCGGATGCTTACGCAACGGAAACCGCCTCGGCTACCATCAAAGATGAATGGAAAAGGAAGGTAAGAATTTCGGCCGGTGGAATTCAAGCCGTGCTTCGTATGCCCGAATTTTTCAATCCATTCCGGTATGGAATCATTAGCTGGCAATATATCTCGCACAGAGTTTTGCGCTGGACGATAACTCCATTGGCACTCCTGCTGGTGTTACTCGCCAATGTACTCTTATTCAACCTTTCCTTTCTTTATCAATTGACCTTGTATGGTCAACTCGTTTTCTATCTCATTGCCTTAACGGGACATTTCATGCGCGAAAAAAAAATTGCAGTAAAGGGATTTTTTGTGCCTTATTATTTTTGCATGATGAATCTTTCTGTATTCGCAGGTGTAGGTCGATTGATCCGAAATCAACAATCAGCGGTTTGGGAAAAGTCTGAGCGGGCGTAACTTCATATACACTAGATTCCCAATTTTGTTTTTTGTTTCTTAAATACATGACAAACATCATTGGTCAATTTAAAATCTAATTGCATCTTTCAGAAATTAATTTTTTTATCATGAGAGTTTTAATTCCTACCGATTTTTCAACTACCGCTAACAACGCGCTGGAGTATGCTTCAAATATTTCGAATCTGGCAAAATCATCCATTACGTTGCTTCATATTTACACGCCTGTGGTTTCTCCAAATAATATGCTTAGCGCACTCGTAACGGATGAAATTTTAGCTATCAAAAAGGAAGCATTGTTAAAATTAGGTGACTTGCAAAAAATGTTGGAGGTTGAGTTTCCTGGAATAGTCTGTAAAACGGAAGTGGCCGTGGGAGAAGTGGTCAAAGAAATTTTGGCAAAGGCAAAAGCGGATGACAGCGAAATTATCGTAATGGGAACGATGGGTGCCAGTAATTTATCACGCGCCCTGTTTGGCAGTAACACCGCTTTGGTGATTGAAAAATCTGATTGCCCTGTTCTTTGTATTCCTTCAGGCTATACTTTTAAAGCACCAAAACGAATTTTATTCGCAACCAATTTTTCATATCACGATATCCACGGGATTTCAAAGCTCATCACGCTGGCTAAAACTTTTGATTCTGAAATTGTGGTGGCTCATGTTGATACTACCCCGGAAGATGATGCCGAACTTTCTTCGTTGGAAAAATTTGTAGCCGAAGTAAAATTGACCACCGGCTACAAAAAAATTACACAAATGATGGTAAGCGACCATAACGTGGGCATGGGCCTTGAGTCCATTATCGATACCTCAAATATTGATCTGCTGGCACTCGCCACCCACCGAAGAAATTTCTTTGAGAAATTCTACAAACCCAGTTTAACCAAGAAGATTTCTCTCTACACCCAAATACCCATTGCTGTATTTCAAAATCCAACAGACGAGATAGAAGATGGAACAGATTTTTAAAGACTGCTAAGTTCTACTACTTCCTCGCTCTATGGTCTTTCTTATTGTCGAAACGATTTCATCCAAACGTATAGCCTCCTTTTGCAAGTGATCGTTCGCCTCCCTTAATTCATCGGCCGATGCAGCTGTTTTCATTAGATTAACCAGCCCTAAGATACTCGCCACTGGACTGCGAAGTTTATGCGCATTGATAAATGCAGCTTCTTCCAATGCCTTGTTCTTGGTTTGCAATGCTTCAGTTCTTTCTTTCACCAGTTGCTCAAGATTTTCGTTGATATTTTTTATTTCAATAGCTTGAATTCGAATTGCCTCGTTACTGGCCTTTAGTGCTAATCTTGTTCTTATTTCCCGGATCACCAGGGTATATCGGGTCTGAATAAAAACAATAGTAAACAGGGCGATCGCCATAAGCAATAATCCTCCGTTCACAAAAAAAAGATTAAGGGAGACTTTCGGGTTAATCATCAAACACAGAAACGTGAGCCCGGCAGAGAAAATAATAGTGATCATCGAATAAATCCAGGGCCACAGTACAAACATAGATGCACCAACCAGGAGTGCCATATAATTTAGATTTTGGCCTAACAAATTTTCTCCATCAACCAACTTATATACATAGGCATTTTGTAGTGAGATCAACAGAAAAGGAATAGCTGCAACCAGATAGGTGGGTATTTGTAATTTCCTTCTTAACAAGATGACCAAAAGTGTGAGAAAAGAAACCACAAGCCTGATGACCAATAATTCTTGCCAACTGGCCGGAATATTAAAATAGTCGGTGATGGCGAATACCGGATCCAATAAAACAGCTACCCACGCTACCGTTACATGGTATCTCTTGGAAATCCGATCGAGCTCAGGTTTCCACATTTCCTGAGTAATTCGCCTAACCGAATCCTGATCATACATGGAGCCATTGATCATCATGCAAAATAGAATCCTTTTGACAAACAATCTCCAAAGTCAAAGTATGAATATTTAAAAGTCAAAAGAATGCAACACGTATACGCACCAACCCTTAATAAGAATACATTCCGTTTTAATCGCTATCTTTGCACGTCACTCCTCCAAATTCCCGTAGAAAAGCGCTTTCTGCGTAGCCGCTCAGGCGGATTCGAGCCAAGAGGCGTCAACAATAAAAAAATAAGTTAAAAATTTTCGCGCGGAAGAATCCGTGTGATTCAACTATTCAACCATGTCATTCGAAAAACTTAATCTCATTGAACCTATTCTTAAATCGCTACAGGCAGAAGGCTATACAAAACCTACTCCCATTCAGGAGCAATCTATACCCGTATTGCTGGAACGGAGAGATTTGCTGGGATGCGCTCAAACCGGCACCGGAAAAACAGCGGCCTTTGCCATACCTATTCTTCAAATTCTTCATCAGGATGAACTCTATAAAAAAGGACCTGCAGGAATAAAAGTCTTGATTCTTACGCCTACCCGCGAGCTCGCCATTCAGATTGGAGAAAGTTTCACGGCTTATGGTAAACTTCTTAAAATAAAACATACAGTAATTTTTGGTGGCGTTCCGCAACGTTCGCAGACAATTGCTTTGCGCGAAGGTGTTGACATTTTAATCGCAACCCCAGGTCGCTTACTCGATCTAATGGATCAACGGTATGTTCGCCTGGATCATTTGAAAACATTTGTACTCGATGAGGCCGATAGAATGCTTGACATGGGCTTTATTCATGATGTTAAAAAGATTATTGCCCGCATTCCTTCCAAGCGTCAAACTATTTTCTTCTCAGCTACGATGCCAGCCGAAATTTCCAAACTGGCCGATACAATATTAACCAATCCGGTACGGGTAGAAGTAACCCCGGTTTCGTCTACCGCTAACACCGTGCGGCAGGAAATTTATTTTGTAGACAAAAATAATAAGCGTGCCCTTCTCCTGGATCTCTTAAAGAACCAGGATATTAAAACGGCTCTTGTGTTCACCCGAACAAAACACGGAGCCGACCGGGTAGCCAAAGATTTGAACCGGGCGGGAGTTATCGCGGAAGCGATACACGGAAACAAATCGCAAAATGCCAGACAACGGGCGCTGAGCAATTTTAAATCGCAAGAAACACGCGTGTTGGTTGCCACAGACATTGCGGCTCGTGGTATTGACATTGATGAACTCTCGCATGTAATTAACTTTGAATTGCCAAACGTTCCTGAAACATACGTGCACCGCATAGGCAGAACAGGCCGGGCCGGAGCGAGTGGAATTTCCATTTCCTTTTGTGATGCCGAGGAACGTGCTTATTTAAAAGACATTCAAAAGCTAATTGGAAAATCTGTGCCAGTAGCCCAGAACAATCCTTATCCATTAAGTCAATCGGCTTTGAATAGTCCTGTGG
>JAEUUB010000210.1 GCA_016787745.1 Cyclobacteriaceae bacterium | reverse complement strand
ATTTCTCAAACGTATTGCGATATTAATTCATTTGCCTGGAAACAGGAGTTTACCGTTTTCAACGCGGAATCTGAAAGAGACTCTATCGGAGGCATGGTAAAGTTGCCTAATGGCAATGTTGGTTCTCGCATCATTCCGGTTAAGATTCATGAAATAGAAACAGAAGATACTCGCTTGTTGGAAAAGGAATTGAATGGAGTGTTGCGCTCTGTGGATTTTATTTATCGGGATGCTGGAGTAAATCGACCTTTACGGCCCATTGATGATGAAATCGGGGCAGTGGGAACCCGAGTCTTATATCGCAATCAGATTAACAAGCTGGCTAATGCGATAAAGGAAATTGTTCAGGGAATTAAACTTATAGAGCGTGGGGAGAAACCTACTCCAGCAGCACATAATTTAACAGCTCGTCAGATTATACCCACTACCTTCACCACTTCGTTGCCCACAGGTATTAAGGTGCAAGTGGTTGACAGACAAAAGCCTAGTATCTATTTAGCGTGGACTTCCAGCGATTTGAAAGAGCAGCGGGAAGAGATTGCCTTGGTATTGCAAAAGGCAGGTTTTAACGTGTTGCCGTCCACCGATTGTCCGGCCGATGATGAAGATTTCAAATTACGCGTAGCTGAGAGTCTGGTAAAATGCTCTTGCTCCCTGCATATTTTAGGAAATGAATTTGGCAGACGATTCGAAGTTGACAGTGAAGTATCCTTTCCACAGTATCAACTGAATGAAGTGAAGAAGTTGGTGGAACCAGCTTCATCGGAATTTCAAAGTTTTATATGGAACGTGAACAACCCCGCTAAACCGGTCAATACTTCCCAGCAGGAATTTATACGAAGCATCCGTAACAATATCACCCGCAACATGATGTTTAGCAATAGCCTGGGGGCTATGCAATTGGTAGACGACATCCGGGTAGTGATGATGAAGGAAGAAGTAAAGTTGTTTGACAGCAAAGACACGGACATCTTCTTCATATTCAATCAACAGGATGAAAGTGATGCGGGTCGTATTACCGATTTGATCAGCGAGTACTACCCAATCGAGACGTTAAACATTATGCCCGATGGCGATGAATCGTATCGCGAAAAATCGGCTCAACAAATTCCACGAAGCAAACTGGCGGTAGTTTATTTTAAGTATGCAGCCGATTGGGCTATCCCTTTTGTTAAACAAATCTGGAAAGAAATTGGCGGAGCTTCGTCACCCACGCAAATTATGTTGGTGGGTGAAAATGATCCAATCAGTAATGCTTCACGAGTATTTAAGGCCCCCAAAGTAGTGTCTACTATTGTGCCCAAAGAAGAGGTGCCCGAAGAAGTGAAAAAGGTGTATGTAAAAGTGGTGAAACTGTAACTTTTCATGGGCAGATCGTTACTTCAATATTCAAACCTCAGCATTCACACTTCATACTTCGTTTTGAATGGAGGTGTGAAATCTGAGTTTCGAATGCAGAATTTTGAAGGTGACGGCACTTCGCAATTCAACACTCTGCAATCACACTTCATACTTCCATTCCAGTACAGAAGTTTGAATGAGGAATGTCGAATGCTGAAGTCTGAAGGTAATAGAGTTAATGGTTAAAAATAGCATGAAAAACAACCTTGAAGAACGACTGATAAAATTTGCCGTGATGATTATTCAGTTCATAGAGTCGATGCCCAATTCAAAAGCTTCCAATCACCTATCGGGTCAACTGTTGCGCTCGGGAACTTCGCCCGCGCTAAACTATGGCGAAGCACAGAGTGGTGAATCGAACAGCGACTTTATCCATAAGATTAAGGTCGTCTTGAAAGAATTGCGAGAGACGCTGGTTTGTCTGAAGATAATCCATCAATCTAAGAGCTATTCGTCAGAGGACTTAATAAAATCTTTACTAAAGGAAGCCGATGAATTGGTAGCGATTTTTGTAACGAGCGTAAAGACCGCAGAAAAAAATAGATTAAAGGGTAAATGAGTATGATAATAAAAGGAAGTGTGAAGTCTGAATGTCGAATGCAGAAGTTTGAAGTTGGCAACACTTCGCTATTCAACATTCATCGATCAGCATTCACAGCTCCATTAAAACGAACTGTGAAGTCTGAATGCAGAATGCGGAAGTTTGAAGTAATATAAATTCATGGAAGAACAAAGTACCATTTGCCCTTATACCGGACTTCGACCTTTTACGGAAGAAGAATCGCTTTATTTTAAAGGGCGTGATGAACATATTAACCAGGCAACCAAACAGCTTGAAAAAAATAAGTTCATTATGCTTACGGGTGCTTCGGGAGATGGCAAATCCTCCCTGGTGTATGCAGGCATAGTGCCCAATGCCAAAGCTGGATTTTTACGCTCGCAGTATTCGAATTGGGTCGTGGCCGACTTTCGCCCCGAACGCAGTCCGCTGCGCAATCTGAGTCACGTACTGGCTAAACAGTTAGGCATCGCCAATGAAAATAGTGTTCGCACGGAGTTAAGCCATGGCTTCTCGGCCTTGGTAGATATTTATAAAGCATCACCACTTTATTTGGATACGTTTGAAGAAGATATTTCCACGTTGGACGATCAACAAAAGTCAAAACGCAAACGGTCTGCAGCCAACCTTATTCTCATTGCTGATCAGTTCGAAGAATTCTTTACTAATCCCGAAAACTTTCACAAAGGAGCTCCTTCGCAGGAAGCCAGCCTGGTCACTAACCTGTTGTTGGAAACAGCGCGAATTGCGCAGGAAGAAAATCTTCCGATTTACGTTATCATCACCATGCGGTCGGATTTTATCGGGCAGTGTGCAGCCTTCCGCGGCTTGCCTGAAGCTATCGGATTTTCGCAATTCTTTGTCCCACGTTTGAATCGTTCCCAATTACAAGAGGTCATTGAAGAACCCGCCATACTCAGCGGCAACAAAATTTCACGTAGACTAACCGAGCGTCTGATTCACGACATGGTAGAGGGCACAGATCAACTGCCCATTTTGCAACATGCCTTAAACCAAATCTGGAAGATGGCCGATGAAGGTCATGCCGAAATGGATTTAGTGCACTACGCCATGGTAGGCGGAATGAGTGGTGATGATTTGCCAGGTGATGATTTGAAGAAATTCAAGCAATGGTTTAGTGCATTACCACCAAAAATTCAAGCCTGCTACACAAAGCCCGATTTGCAAAACGTGTTGAATACACACGCCAATAAACTCTACACCTTTGCTGCCGAAACAACAAAGGAAAAATACAACCTCGGAGTATCGGACGCAGATGCTCAGTTTATCATTGAAACAGCTTTTAAGTGCCTTACTAAGATTGACAACAGCCGGGCGGTGCGCAACCGCATGACATTGGCTGAGATTACCGCGATTATCAACCAGCCGCATCTTGATCCCAACAAAGTAGGGCAAGTGCTTTCCATTTTCCGTGAGCCGGGTAACACGCTGCTGAGGCCATTCTTGGATGAAGTGCCGGAGATGAGCGAAAGTTCCGTGCTGGATATCACACACGAGAGTCTTATTCGCAATTGGGAAAACCTGAACCAATGGGCGAAAGATGAGTTCCAGAGTTTTACAACGTATCTGGATTTCAGCCAGCAAATGAACCGCTGGATAGAAAGCGGAAAGTCTGGTTCATTCTTGCTTTACATTGGGCCGCTTACCTTTTTTGAGAACTGGTTTGAAAAAGTTAAGCCTAACACAGAGTGGATTGCCCGCTACCTGGGCGAAGAACTGGACCACGAACAACGACAGATTAAGGCCGGTGCCATCTTACAAAATGCAAAGGAGTTTTTGCGGCAAAGCGCCCGCAAACACCGCGTTACACGTGCTGTAATGAAATACGGACCACGCAAGATTGCGGCCGCGCTGGTGGTCGTAGCACTCGTGGGTTTGAGTTCGTTTGCATTCAAAACGTATCTGGACAGGCGCAACGTGGCCGTGCTGGAAGATATTCAACATCAGAGCTTCGAGTTAATCAATAATCCTAAACTTGGTTTCTGGAACCGCGCTACTGTAGTAAACGAGCAACTTCGGGCCAAAATCTCCACGATACCGGAAGTCATCAGCAATGTAAAAGACCCGCTCGAAAAAGTGGTGATGGCTAATGGTATCACAGCTGCCCTCGTTTTTGAGGGCCGTATCGAACCCGCCCGTGAAATTGGTCAAGCCATTTCTATAACGGATAGCTTAATAAATAATTTCAAGCCTGACTTTAACGATGGTAAGAATTTATCCAAGTACCTCAAGGAAATAAATGAGTGGCGCACTACGCTGGGGTTGGCCTATTTTTACAATTCTACGGAAACCCTCATGCGGTTACAGCAAGAAAATGCCAAACGCTCCGCTCAAGCCGTACTTACATTACTCGAAAAAGCTCCCGCCAGCTACGATGACATCCTGAATTTCACTTTCTCATTGGAGACCGCGCTGAATTTTAACGCTTTTTCAAAGGGCGAACTGGCGAGTGTCATTAACGCACTCTCACCCTTTGAGCCAGGCACAAAGACTGCGTGGGTGACCGATAATTTTAAGCGCGACAAGTTGTTGACCCGCGGCTATCAGGGTTATGGCTTTAACTTTAATGGCTTGTATCAGGAGCTTGCGCTGTTGTATGCAGCGAATGGTAATGTCAATAAGAGTTTACAAGCGATTGACACTTTGTTAAAGTATAACGAATCTTACTATCAGCGCGATTATACTAACATGCTGGACAATGCCGCGAATGTGGCTTCCGTACTGTACCGTACACAGCATACCGATCTGTTGGATGAATTTGTCGCAGGCTATTGCCAACACAAGCGGATCAATGAAATTGAATTCTATCAACGTTTGCTTGGCCGTGCACAGCCCTACAACCTTACCCGAATTTCGAATTATCAGGGTATTTGGCCAGAGGCACACAATCCAAACTTAAGCTATGGTGAGGAAAAGGAGATCGCTTTTTTCTATCAGAAATTTCGCGAAGCAGCAACCAAAATCGCCAATGCAAACGAACGAAATTTCATGTTGGCGTTATCGTACAAAAACGAAGGCATTACCGTTGCCCACAAAGCGGAATTGGTTGGTAAAAAGTATAATCGCGAAGCCGTTGCAGCTCTATTCGACAAGAGCGTTTTGTATTACAACCTGGTGAATGCCTCTTACTTGAACCAATCGATTGACCAGGCCATTAGCGCTTCTGCAGATTTAATCTCGGCCCCACGGAGCCGTTTGTTTTTGTTCCCAGATTTGATTTACGCCTTTGTACCGCACGGTGCTCGGGACTTCCATTGGAACTATATGTCGGTCAGCTTTATGGATTACCTGATTGACAACAATTTGTTCTCTACTTATTATAATGAAACGGCAGAACTGAAATTGTTTGAAACATGGTTGACAGATTATCACTATCATATGATTTTTGATCATCTATTTATGCGGGCACACGCTGACTTTGAAACACTTGCTAAAATTGAAGGTGAATTAGCTAAGTTGGACGGAAGCGACCGCGTAGACTTGAATTTCCTCTACTTATATCTGGGCTCCTATGCCGTAGAAAAAGGCAACCAATCTTTAGCCCTGAAGTACTATTCAAAGTTACGGGTTGAGAATTTTGGAAATCTGTTACGTTTCAAAATATCACCCGGCTTAAGCAACAACACTTCGTTTGCGTTAATGGCAAAGACTTTTACTTTTTACCTTCAAAATGAGAAGGATGCCGAGGCCAAGCACATCCTTGATTTCTTTAAGAAGCCCGTCAACCGGTCAACGCTCTATGCCACTGCAGCTCGCGAGTTTTCGGTGCAGGATGCAAAAGCAACAATGGTGACGGCATTACTTGATTCAGCGAAATCAGAGATGAACCGACTGGAAAACTTAAACTCCGAGCAGCCCAACCGGTTTAGAATTGTGGTGGCATTGCTGGCCCATTCACCAACCGAACGCTCGATTGAACAAGCAAACGGTGTTATCAAAAACCAGGCGTTAAAGCTAACCATACAGCAGCGCATGGCACAACAACTTGCCTACAGCGGTGAAATTTTCAAGGCCACTGAATTAATGCCCTCCGATCTATCAGATTCTGATCAATTGGATTTTTTATGGAACATATTGCACGGCCATGCGGATAGCATGCCAGCCGAGCCAGCGTGGAAGGAGTACGAAAACATGTACGAGCTCTGGAAAACAATGAAATGG
>JAEUUB010000194.1 GCA_016787745.1 Cyclobacteriaceae bacterium | reverse complement strand
ACCCAGCAAATCATTTTTTTGAATCTGGTAATTTTTTTCAACTGAGCTAATGGCCTTGTTAATACGCTCGGATTGAACCTCATCGGTTGATTTAAACATGATGTTTTGCTTGTAGGAAGCGCAAGACATCATGAGCAGGAGGAAGAATATAAATAGACTACGCACAAGAAGAAATATTAATTGGTGAAATTACTGATTTTATCAATAATTAGCGGATGTATAAGAATCTTTGAGGTATGGGTTTTACCCAGCAACTTTCAGGCTGGCGATCTCATTCATGTATTTAGAGATTACCAGTTCTTCATCAAATTCGATTTCGATCTTCCGCCTTCCATTTTCTCCAAATTGTTTAAGAGTTGCATCATCCAGGGCAAGTATCTGTTCCATTTTCAAAGCAAGGTCATCGGCATTTTTAAGTTTGCATAGCAAGCCGTTGTAGTTGTTTTCTACTACATGGTGGCAGCCAGGAACATCGGTAGCTACAATGGGCTTAGATGAGCTTGCAGCTTCCAGCAAAGTCCGCGGGGTTCCTTCCCGGTAAGAGGGAAGTACAATACAATCGGCTTGATTGATAAACTGCCGCACATCATCGGTGGTGCCTAAATATTCTATTGTATTTGACTTTATCCATTCTTCAATAACAGGCAATTTAATTCCGCGTCTATGATCGGGGTCTTTAGCGCCCAGCAACTGAAACCGGGCGGCAACTCCCTTATTCTTAAGTTTCTTTACAGCTTCAATATATTCCAGAATACCTTTGTCTGTTATGAGCCTTGAAATCAGCAAAAAAGTAAACGATTCATTTCTTTTAAATTCCGAAGGCTGAAATTTCTTCAAGTCAATGCCAGAGCCAGGCAGCAGATCGGCCGATTTTGCCGGAACCAAATTGTTATTTAAAAAGAGGGCCAGGTCATCGGGGTTTTGAAAAAAGACTTTTCTGGGAAACCGAAACGCCATTTTATAAAGAAAAATAGCGAAGACTGACATCATATTCTTTTTTAAGAAAACGGTGCCTAAACCGCATACATTATTGATTGTTGGAATATTAAGAAGGCTGGCGGCAAATGTGCCATACACATTAGGCTTAATGGTATAATGAAGAATTATATCGGGTTTAACTTTCCGGTAAATACTCCATAATTCAATGGTTAAGGCAATATCTTTAATAGGATTTGCGCCCCGGCTATCCATTTTTACATCGTGGTGCCTGCAACCCGCCTTTTCCAGTAGCGCTGTATAGTTATCATGGGGGGCTATGGTGTGTACCTCATAGCCTTGGGCCAGAAGTTTTTTAACAAAATTCAACCTGAAATTGAAAATATTCCAGGATGTATTCAATACAATCGCTACTCTCATTGGCCAACTCAACTGGTCAAAGAACCAGATTTTAAAGACTTAGTATAGGTTTAAGCTATTTAACGTTCAAAAATCGGTAAATTCTTACAAACTTATTACATGTATTATCCGAAAGTGGAAAAAAGTAACTGCATCTTAATTCATTGGAATGGAATAAGGTAAGTTTGAAGCTTTTAAGTGGTAAGAAAATGACAAAAGCAGTTTTAGTAGCGTTGGCAGACAAAAATCCTGAAATAACGGATGAACACCTGAATGAAATGGAATTTCTGGCCGAAACCGCATCGATTCAAGTATTGCATCGTTTTGTACAACGGCTGCAACAACCTGATGTTCGGACTTTTATAGGAAAAGGTAAACTCGAGGAAATCAAAAACTACGTGGTTGCCAATGAAATTGAAAACGTAATCTTCGATGATGATCTGAGTCCATCGCAGCTGAGAAATCTTGAGAAGGAGCTTAATACCAAAGACACCGAAAAGAAAAAAGTGCGGGTGTACGATCGAAGTCTTCTGATTCTGGATATTTTTTCCATGCGGGCCCAGACCGCGCAATCCAGGGCACAGGTGGAATTAGCGATGAATCAATACCTTTTACCGCGCCTTACGGGGATGTGGACTCACCTGGAAAGACAAAGAGGGGGTACGGGAACCCGGGGCGGATCTGGGGAACGGGAAATTGAGACTGACCGCAGAAATATTCGGTACCGGATTTCCCTGTTAAAAGATGAGTTGGAAAAAATTGATAAGCAACGGAAAACCCAGCGCAAATCACGAAACAATGTGGTTCGCGTCTCTTTGGTTGGGTACACCAACGTGGGGAAATCAACGCTGATGAACCTGCTTTCAAAATCATCGGTAAAGGCAGAAAACAAACTTTTTGCTACCGTAGATGCAACGGTGCGGAAAGTAGTTATTGGCGACATTCCTTTCTTGCTTTCCGATACAGTAGGGTTTATCCGAAAACTGCCACACCATCTTATTGAATCATTTAAGTCAACGCTGGATGAAGTTCGGGAGGCAGACATCCTGATGCATGTGGTTGATGCCGCTCATCCCTTTCATGACAACCAGATTGAGGTTGTAAAAAGCACGCTGGCTGAATTAGGTGCAGGAGAAATTACCACCCTTTTAGTTCTCAATAAAATTGACTTACTCGAGCAAAAAGAGGGCGTGGTTTCTTTTGATGAATTAAAAGGATACTATCGCGAACATGGTTTTGAGCATGTGGTGTTTATTTCTGCCGAGAAGAAGGAGAATATTACTGAATTGAGGAGAATGCTTTTCGAAGAAGTGAAAAAGAAGCATTTAACCATATATCCCAACTATGTGGACTCCACCCACTACGTCTTTAATGAGTAGCCGGCTCAGTTTTTCCTTTTAAACAATTCCGGTTCCTTTGATAACCAATCGTTGTCTGGAATCAGAATAAGGACTTATATTTCCCATGCTAACCTAAAATTCTTATGATAAAAAATATTTTTCTTTTTGGTGTTTGCCTTACTCTTTCTATTTCCGCTTTAGCGCAAAAAAACAAGAAAGAAGCACCTACTAAGCCGGCCGCATCAACCGCAGCCATCGATTACAATACATACTTTAGCCCCGTTAAGTGGCGAAGTATCGGCCCGTTTCGAGGAGGTCGCTCGGTTGCATCCACGGGCGTGGTAGGTGACATTAACACCTATTACATGGGCACTACCGGAGGAGGTCTTTGGAAGACGGAAGACATGGGCCTAAGCTGGAAAAATATTTCGGACGGATTTTTTAAAACGGGTTCGGTAGGAGCCGTGGCGGTGGCAGAAAGCGACCCGAATGTGGTTTATGTTGGCATGGGCGAGCATGCCGTGCGTGGGGTGATGACGCACCATGGAGATGGTGTCTATAAGTCCACCGATGCCGGTAAAACCTGGAAAAAAATTGGACTTGACTTAACGCAACATATTGCCCGCATCGCTATTCATCCTAAAGATCCCAATGTGGTTTTTGTTGCTGCGCAGGGCGCCCTTTATGGACATACAACTGAACGGGGTGTTTATAAATCCATTGATGGAGGAGCCACCTGGAATAAGGTACTTTATGTAGATGATAAAACCGGGTGTGTAGAATTATCGATGGATATGAATAATCCGCGGATTCTTTATGCTGCAATGACCGAGTATGGCCGCTTACCCTGGAAAGTTATCAGCGGTGGACCCACCAGTGGTATGTACAAATCGACCGATGGGGGTGAGACCTGGAAAAAAATTCAAAAAGGGTTACCCACCGAATTGGGCAAAATGGCTGTGGCAGTCTGCAGGTCAAATTCAGAACGTGTTTATGCCCTGATTGAAAGCGACTCAGACAAAGAAAAAGGAGGATTATTTGTGAGCAATAATGCAGGCGAAAGTTGGTCGCGCGTTACAAACGACCACCGCTTGATACAGCGTGCCTGGTACTACATCGAACTATTCACCGATCCAAATAATGATAATACGATTTATGTTTTGAGCGCTCCGGCTTTGCGCTCTGAAGATGGCGGTAAGACCTGGGAAAATCTTTCGGGAACCCATGGCGATTTTCACGATTTATGGATTAACCCTAACGATTCCAGAAACATGGTGATCTCCAATGATGGGGGTGCGGGAATTTCTGTAAACTATGGTAAAACGTGGTCCTCTCAGGCCAATATGCCTACTGCGCAATTTTATAGAATCAATGTTGACAACACGTTTCCTTACCAGATTTACGCAGGTCAACAAGACAACTCTTCGGTGGTGATTAAAAGTCGTGAGTTGGGAAGTGGCGGAATCACCACAGCCAGTTGGACCTCATCGGCTGGTGGCGAAAGCGCCTTTCTTGCCTTCAATCCAGATGATCCACGGTACGTAATGGGAGGCAGTTATCAAGGTACGATAGAAGTAATTGATACAAAAGCCAGTGCCGGCACCAACATTATGCCTGCGCCTATCCAATATTTAGGCATGGATGCGAAAGACATAAAGTATCGGTACAATTGGAATGCGCCCATCATCTGGTCGAAACATGAACCCAATGCATTTTATCATGGCGCGCAACTGTTGTTGAAGACTACCGATATGGGCGTTACCTGGAAGGAGATTTCACCCGATCTTACCCGCAATGAAAAAGCCAAGCAGGGCAAAGGAGGCGGGCCGTATACGAATGAAGCCGTAGGCGCTGAGAATTATGGTACCCTTAGCTATGTTATTGAATCGCCTCATGAAAAAGGCGTGATCTGGACAGGTAGTGATGACGGGTATGTGCATGTTACCCGTGATAATGGAACGAGTTGGCAAAATGTTACTCCATCCGGGTTACAGGAATGTTTGATAAATGCCATAGAAGTATCGCCACACGATGCCGCCACGGCTTACATTGCTACCACCCGCTATAAGTTTAACGATCATACCCCCGGGCTTTATAAAACAACAGACTATGGAAAGTCGTGGATCAAAATAAATACCGGTATTCCGAACAATGCCTTTACGCGTGTGGTTCGAGAAGACGATGTGCGCAAAGATTTATTATTTGCCGGTACCGAGTTAGGCATCTTCATTTCATATAATGGTGGTAAGGAATGGTCTGCATTTCAACTTAATCTGCCGATAACACCTATCACGGACCTTCGCGTTCATAAAAATAATTTGATTGCGGCCACATCGGGCCGGTCTTTTTGGGTGTTGGATGACTTAGTGCTGGTGCGCCAATTCAAAAATGAAAGCGCAGATTTTTCTGTATATAAACCTGCCCCGGCCATGTTGGTAAATGGCTATAGTGAGTTAGATGGAATGTCAGTAGAATTTGATGGATCGAATACTTACCGGGGTGTAAATCCGGCTACGGGACTTGTACTTTATTATCAACTGCCCGAGCTAAAAGAAAAGGAGAATATTACACTTGACATCAAAGATGAACAAGGCAATCTCGTTCGTTCGTTTACTTCACAAAAAGATTCTACGTATAAGCGGTATGATGGGGCTCCTCCGGCCGATCCCACGTTGTCCAAATCAAAAGGGCTCAATCGATTTGTTTGGAACCTTCGGTATCCAACCATGAAAGGAGTGCCCAATGTTTATATTGAAAGCAGCTACCGGGGCCACAAAGCCTCACCGGGTAAATACAAGGCAACGTTAAAGGCTGGGGAAAAAGAACTGACCACGGATTTTGAAATTTTGCCAAATCCGTTGTATCCGACCGATGCTAAAACGTATCTCGAATATCACACCACCATGAGCAACATGGAAGCCGAGGTAAATAAAATGCATAGCATGATCAACAGCATGGACAACAAGCGTGAGCAACTTGAGAAGCTATTGAAGAGTTTACCGGCAGAAGAAAAGTATACCGCATTGAAAAAGGAGGGTCAGGCATTGGCGCAGACGATGAAAAATTGGGATGAGGACATGGTTCAACGGAAATCAAAAGCGTATGATGATGTGGAAAATTTCCCGAACAAATTCACCGCAAATTATTTGTTTATGGTTAATCACACAGAAAGTGATATTCCTAAAGTAACAAAACCAACGCTCGACCGCCTAGCAGAGCTTACTGCCATTTGGAATACGTTGCAAAACAGAGGGCAGCAAATTTTAGATAAGGATTTACCAGCGTTTAATAAGCGGCTGTGGGATGCAGGCGTGGGACCTGTATGGACTAATTAACAACCATTTTCCAAAATGAACAAATTGAAACAGGTTGCTTTTTTAGTTCTGGTAGTTTGCGCACTGGCAAATAAAGGATTTGCGCAGCAAACGTATGCCGAAAAGCTTGGGTATCCGAAAAACGCAAAAGTGCTGATACTTCATGTCGATGATGTAGGCATGAGTTTCGATTCTAATCAGGGCGCCATTCAAGCTATGGAAAAGGGAGTGGCAAATTCGCTAAGTATTATGATGCCGTGCCCCTGGGTGCCGGGTTATGTCCAATATTTGAAAAAACATCCACAGATCGATGCGGGATTACATCTGACGCTAACTAGTGAGTGGGCCGAATACCGGTGGGGGCCGCTGGTAGGTAAACCGGCAGCGCCCGGTCTTATCGATGCCGTAGGAGCCCTGTGGCCTTCGGTGGAAGAGGTAGTTAAACACGCTTCCGCAGATGAAGTGGAGGCTGAGATTCGTGCGCAAATTGCACGTGCGCGCAGTATGGGTTTTGAACCAACACATTTGGATTCGCACATGGGTACTTTGTTTGCTTCGCCCGAATTTTTGCAACGCTATGTAAAAGTGGGTATTGAAAACAAAATCCCGGTTATGTTTCCGGCTGGGCACAACACCATGATCTCAGCAACCAGTGGATTTTCTGCTGACGCTATGAATCAGATGAAACAAACTGGTCAACTTATTTGGAATTCAGGATTGCCCGTGTTAGATGATCTGCATAATGTTAGTTATGGGTTCACGTACGACAAAGCAAAACACAGCACGGAAGAAGCGCACCGGAAATTCGCGACAGAGAATTATATCAAGACTATAAAAGAATTAAAACCAGGACTCACCATGGTGATCATGCATTGCACGGCCCCCACGGAAGTATTTTCTCATATCAGCGATTCGGGTCAAATCCGCAAAGGAGATTTGCTGGCCATGACCGATCCCGCCTTTAAAAAGTTTTTACAAGAAGAAGGAATCCTACTTACCACCTGGCGTGAGGTAATGGAACGGAGGAACAAAGTCAAATGATTGTTTTTAAAAGTTAAAGCAAGTGAAGCAATTACTCTCCGGAATTTTTTTACTGGTTCTGATTAGTGGTTGTGGATCCCGAGATTCTTCAAAGGAAAATAGCCTGACGATTAAGCGGATAGCTAATGTAAAGCCCCGAAACGTAATTTTTATTTTGGCGGACGACCATCGATTCGATTTCATGGGATTTACGGGTAAGGTTCCCTGGCTAAAAACACCCAACATGGATCGACTCGCCAATGAAGGCGCTTACTTTCGAAACACTTTCGTAACTACCTCGTTATGCTCCCCCAGTCGGGCGTCTATCCTTACAGGACTTTATTCTCATACGCATACCGTAGTGGATAATATGGCACCTGTTCCAGCTAACCTGATTTTTTTTCCACAGTATTTACAGGAGGCAGGGTATCAAACAAGTTTCTTTGGCAAATGGCACATGGGCGAAGACACGGATGGGCCGCGCCCGGGTTTTACACATTGGGAAAGTTTCAGAGGTCAGGGTGTTTATTATAATCCCACGCTTAATATTAACGGAGCACAGATTGCTTTTAAAGACTCCACCTACATTACGGATTTACTTACCGAACATGCGGTTAGCTGGATGGAAAAGCGGGACAAAGAGAAACCATTTTTTCTATATCTGTCACACAAAGCCGTTCATTCCGAATTTGCTCCTGCGAAAAGGCATCGGGGTATTTATAAAAAGGAAGAGATTTTTTTGCCACCCTCGTTCCGCACATCCGACAGCCAGGTAAAAGGCAAACAACGAATCAATGCTTCTATAGACCGCGAAGTTTCAAAAAACACACCTTTACAGGGTGAAGCCTATTATGGCGAAGGGAGAACGCCTGATTGGCAGAAGATGCAACGCGAAAGCTGGCATGGTGTGGACTATATGTATCATGGGCAGATAGACTTTGCTGATTTTTACAGACGCTATTGCGAAACGTTACTCGCTGTAGATGAAAGTGTCGGTGCGGTACTTGACTATTTGGATAAAGAGGGTTTAGCAGAATCCACGTTAGTGATTTATATGGGCGACAATGGTTTTTCGTTTGGCGAACATGGTTTAATTGACAAGCGCCATTTTTATGAAGAATCCGTAAAAGTCCCGTTTCTTATCCGATGCAAAGAATTATTTGAAGGGGGAAGAACCATGGAGTCTATGATTCAAAATATTGATGTGGCACCCACCATTCTGGCAGCTGCAGGTATTGAAAAACCTGAATACTTCCACGGCCAGTCTATCTTACCGTTATTGGTAGGAAAGGAGTATGCATGGCGCGATAAAATTTTCTACGAATATTATTGGGAGTATGACTTTCCGCAAACCCCCACCATGCATGGTGTGCGAACCGACCGATATAAGTTAATCCGCTATCATGGTATTTGGGATACCAACGAGTTTTACGATTTGCAAACGGATCCGTACGAAATGAACAACCTGATTGCCAGCCCGGAGCATCAGGCGCTTATCGAAGAATTAACCAAGGACATTTATAACTGGTTGGAAAGTACGGATGGCATGAACATTCCTTTAAAGCGAACAGTGAAGAAACGATTTGGAGATCATCGCAATCAGGGTTCCTATTGAACAAGTATGAATACCCTTACAAGACTTGGGTTCCCGGAAGGGACTAAACTGCTTATGATTCATGCCGATGATGCGGGCTTGTGTCATTCTGAAAACAAGGCAACTGCAGAAGCGATTATAAACGGAAGCGTCAATTCGTGTAGCCTTATGCCCCCCTGTTCGGGTTTTGAAGAGATGGCACAAATTCTAAAGGCTAACCCGCACTGGGATTATGGGGTTCACCTCACCTTAACTTGTGAATGGAAAAATTATAAGTGGGGTCCGGTTCTACCGGCAATGGAAGTTCCTAGTCTGGTTAATGATGCGGGGCACTTTTATGCCACGCGCAAAGATTTGAAAGCGAACGCCCATATCGATGATGTAAGGCGGGAGTTGATTGCGCAAATTGAAAAAGTCTATCACTATGGTTTAAATCCTTCTCACTTAGATTCTCATATGTATACCGTAGGGGTCTGCAAAGAATTTTTCGATGTATATAAAGAATTGGGTTTGCGATACAAATTGCCAGTTCAACTAAGTAAGCAATTGATCGCTTCGTCAGGATCAAATCCGGATGAATTGGCGTTGTGGGACGATTTTTATATTGACGAAATCGTATTGGGTAAGTATTCTGTATTTGAGCAAAATAAACTATCTCAATACTATGGAGAAGCGTTAGATTCTATTCAGGAAGGATTGACTATTTTGTTAATCCATCCAGCCTTCGACACCCAGGAGATGAAGGATATAACAATAGATCATCCGAATTTTGGAAGTGCGTGGCGCCAGATTGATTTTGATTTCTTTACCAGTGAACTTTGCAAAAGAAAAATTGCGGAAAATAATCTTACCTTAATCACCTGGCGGGAAATTAAAAACAGACTGGCTCGTAAACCTTAAGACCTTAAAGCGAAAAAATAGCAACAGATGAAAACTACTTTTCTTGGATTAAGAACCTGCATTTATAAAGTAACAGATATAAGATCAGCCACCGAATGGTATACCAAAGCGTTCGGAACAGAACCTTACTTCAATGAAGTATTTTATGTGGGTTTTAACGTAGCCGGCTATGAGTTGGGCTTAATACCTGATGAAAATCCCACAACCGCGGAAGGAGATGGTGTACATACCTACTGGGGTGTCGAGAATGTTGAAAAGGAATACAAGCGTCTTATTTCTTTGGGCGCCACAGATTATGAAGAACCCCATAACGTTGGGGGTGAGCTTGTAGTAGGGGCCGTAAAGGATCCATGGGGCAATGTGGTGGGCATGATCTATAATCCTGAATTTAAGTTACCTTAGAAATTTAACCGTATTCGCTATGAGAAATCAATTCGTATTATTTTTGATGATTATGCTGAGTTCAGTATCCATGCACGCACAAGATCAGTACATATTCCCCTACGGAGGGGGCCAGAATAAAGCCTTTATCAAACAAATAATAAAGCTTACGGGAAAAGAGCGACCCAAGATATGTTTCCTGCCAACGGCATCGGGCGATAGCGAACAAGGAATTATTCGCTGGTATGATCTCGTGCACGATTTATCGGTAGAACCCTACGTGCAAAAAGTCTGGATCAGTTCGTACAATCAAAAAGTTTCGTTTGAAGAAGCATTGTTAAGCATGGATGCGATTGTGGTAGGGGGAGGAAATACATTAAACATGATTGCGATCTGGAAGGCCCAGGGAATTGATGTTGTGCTAAAGAAGGCGTTGGAAAAAGGAATTGTGTTGGCAGGGGGTAGTGCGGGTTCATTGGCCTGGTTTGATAATGGAACTACCGATTCGCGACCGAAAGAACTAAGTGTTGTGGAGTGTTTAGGATTTCTTCCGTACAGTCACTCCCCGCATTACCACAGCGAGGAGTACCGCAGACCCTTGTATCACAAGAATATTTTAAGCGGAATTTTTAAAGCGGGTTATGCCATGGACGATTATTCCGGGGTGATTTTCAAAAACGGAAAACCTTTCAAAGTCGTATCTACAGATCCTTCCAAATACAATAGCTATTTTGTTTCCGTAAAAGATGGGAAAGTGGTGGAGGAAAAGTTGGCAGCTGAATTGATTGAGTAAAGCAACTTTTTAAATCCGGTCAATAGCGTTCGATAACGAACGGCTGATAAAATTGAAACTTTGAAACTGAAGTAAAAACCCCTGATTTTAAATTTGGCATAATTATTATTCCTACATTTAGAGAATAATACTATTGCATGAAAAATTATCAACTGGGGGAGTTCGAAGAAATTGTAATTCTTACTGTGGGCATCTTAAATAATTCGGCCTATAGTGTAGCCATCAAAGAGGAAATCGAATCGCGGTTAGCGCGCACCGTAAGTATGGGTGCGTTACACACCGCCCTGAAACGATTAGAAGATAAGGGCTACTTAAAATCTTTCGCGGGCGAGGCCACTGAAGAGCGAGCTGGCAGACCCAAACGCTATTTTGAAATTACTGCACTGGGGAAGAAGGCCATGCAGTATGCAAAATCATCGCGCGATCAGCTCTGGCAAGCAATTCCTAAAACAGTGCTACAAACCAACAAGTTGACAATAGTCAATTAGCTGTAGGCAATATTGTCAATTGTTATTTATCAAATTGTCAACTATTGAATTGAAAAAGTGAAATCAGAAAAGCACAATCCTCCTAAATACGCCCTCCACTTCTTCCGCTGGTATTGCCATCCGAGGATGCAGGATTACATTGAGGGGGATTTGATGGAAGTGTATGAAGCACGAAAAGCTAAAAGTGGAAAGGTAAAAGCGGATCTCAGATTTATTGTAGATGTACTGTTGCTTTTCAGGCCAGGTATCATCAAACCAACAGAAGGATATCAAGAACTAAACAATTACGGTATGTTTAAAAATTGTTTCAAAGTCTCCATTCGGGGCTTAATGAAAAACCCACTGAACTCGTTCATTAATATTATTGGTTTGGCGTGCGCGATTGGTATTGCTGTTTTTGTCTTTGCATTTGCACAATGGACATACAGTACAGATCAATTTCATGAGTATAAAAATTCTGTGTATCTCACTACTTTCTTTGCCGACCGGGATGGGATTGCAAAGCAGTATGGACAAACTCCACGACCTATGGGGGAAATGCTTCGACAGGATTTTTCACAAATCAAAAAGGTGTGTAGGGTAGATGATCGCAATGTGGTGATTAAACATGGAGATAAAGTATTTCACGAACGTGTCCGGCTTACCGATCCGGAATTTCTGGAAATGTTTACGTTTCCATTGAATTTAGGTGCCTCAAGTTCCTTAGCGGACGTGAGCAGTGTTATTCTTAGCGATGAAATGGCAATCAAATATTTTGGGGAAGAAAACCCGGTTGGCCAAAGTATCCTTATAAAATTTAGTGAAGATCAAGGTAAGGAATTTAAGGTCACGGGTGTGGCGAAAAAATTTCCCGATGCCAGCACGATTACATTCGACTTTCTTATCAATATCAACAACTTCTTAACAATCGATACTGCCTATGACTTTCACGACTGGAATGCCTATGTTAATGCCACCTTCATACAGGTAGAAAATCCGAATGATATTTCATCGATTGTAAGAGCAACGGACAAATATAGAGAGTTGCAGAATAAAGCGGTGGCCGAGGATTGGGCCATTACTTCTTTTGTGTTCGAGCCATTAGCTACGCTGACAAACCGTTCGGAATTCATTCAGGATGACATTTCGTATAGTTCGGGTAATAATCATAGGTCCATCTTGTATTTGTCTATCGTTGCCATATTGATGCTGACCCTGGCATGTCTTAATTATATTAACATCGCCATTGTTTCTGCTGCCAAGCGATTGAAAGAAATAGGTGTACGCAAATCGATTGGGGCAACCCGCAAAGTTGTCATCGTACAATTCCTAGCCGAAAATGGGGTGATCACTTGCTTTGCATTGATTCTTGGTGTTGCGTTGGCCATGGTGGTATTCATTCCAGGCTTTGAAGGCATGTGGAATTTCAATATGGAGTTTAGTCTTCTGGATGCACAACTTTGGATTTACCTACCGCTCATATTATTTGTTACCAGCATTGCCTCTGGTATTTACCCCTCAGTTTATATTTCCCGATTTCAGGTAGTAGGAATTTTAAAAGGATCCGTCAGGTTTGGAAGAAAAAATCCATTAACGAAAATATTCCTTGGCCTTCAGTTAGTACTTGCGTGCATATTCATCACATCGGCAGTCATGTTCAGTATGAACTCTGCTTATCTGGCAAAACGCGGTTGGGGTTATAATCAAACTGGGGTAATGTATTCGGTTGTTTCCGACTATAAGGCTTTTGAGGAACTGCGTTCATTGATAGAGCAAAATCCTAATGTACTGTCAGTTTCTGGTTCGGGCCAGCATCTTGGTATGAAACATATGACAACGGTTATACATTTTCCTGATCATCAATATGAAGTTGATCAATTGGCTGTGGACGCGACCTATTTTGAAACTATGGGATTGGAGTTGCTAAAAGGCCGTCCGTTCAATGATGATGAAGGCAGTGATCGAAGAGCAGTTATTGTAAATGAATTGCTCGTGAAAAATATGGGTTGGGAAAATCCTATCGGGCAGCAGTTTAAAATGGAGAATGCTTCGTTTGAAGTGATTGGTGTGGTGAAGGATTTTCATAGTCACAGTTTTTCAAAGCCACTGAAACCTGCCTTGTTCAGGGTAGCCGAAAAGGAAGAATACCATTACTTGTCTGCGAAAGTAAAAAGCGGATCGGAAGTGGAGACCTACAAGTCATTGCAGGCCAGTTGGTCAAAACTTTTTCCGGAAACCCCATTTGAAGGTGGATACCAGGAAGATGTGTGGGGAGGTTATTTCGAAGAGATTAAAATTCATGGGTTAGTTTGGAGGGTCATTGCATTGATTGCAATTATACTGGCAAGTTTAGGTTTATATGGGTTGATGACGTTAGATGTTGCCGGAAGAATACGCGAATTCAGCATTCGAAAAGTGCTGGGAGCGGGTTTAAAAAATATTACTACCACTATCACCAATCAATACATGATTTTGTTTGCGGTGGCCTTATCGATTGGAGCACCGATAAGTTATGTGGTCATAAAGTTCTTCATCGAGTCGGCTTATGCCTATCACATGCCAGTGGATTATACAGGTGTTGGTATCGCTGTTATTATTCTGATCGCTGTATTACTTATCACCATGTCAACTCAGGTTAATAAAGTGGTCAAATCAAATCCGGTGGATGGATTGAAGGTTGAGTAACGCAGATGGGACGAAATATGGCTTGCAATTCCGAAGGCGGTCTTGCAAACCAATAAATTCAGTCAATTGACAGTAGGCAGCATGTTGTCAATTGTTCTTTGTCAACTGTAACTATTGAATATGTAAAAAGTGAAATCAAAAAAGCACAGTCCTCCTAAATACGCCCTCCACTTCTTCCGCTGGTATTGCCACCCGAAGATGCAGGACTATATAGAAGGAGATTTGATGGAGGTTTATGAAGCACGAAAAGCTAAAAGGGGAAAGGTAAAAGCAGATGTTCGATTTGTTATCGAGGTACTGTTGCTTTTCAGGCCAGGCATCATAAGGCCGACCGAAGGATACGAAAGATTAAACACGTACGGTATGTATAAAAATTATTTTAAAGTTGCTATTCGCAATATTGTAAAACAGAAGGTATATAATATGTTAAACGTATTGGGCCTTGCCGTGGGCCTTGCATCGGGATTAATTATAGCCATGCACATTCGACAGGAACTGAGCTATGAAAAATCGTTTGCGGGATATGAGAACATCTATCGTATTCATCGGGAAGGCTGGGCAAAGAGCAGTCCGCTGCTGGCGCAGGAAATTAAAGAGTTTATTTCGGAGATTGATGAGATTGCCCGATTCTCTTTTTATGGAACACGAGTTGTTAACACCGACAATAATAATCCCGGTGAAGTAACAGGTTATTATGCCGACTCAACTGTTTTCAATGTATTCCAATTTAAAATCATTGAAGGCGACCATCATCCCTTATCAACGGCTAACACAATTGTGATCACCCGGCAAGTCGCAGATCGCTACTTCGGAAGCGAAAGTCCCATTGGTAAAATCTTAAAATTCGATAACCGAATGGAATTTCCGGTTACGGCTGTAATTGAAGATTTGCCTGAGAACTCGCACTTGAAATTTGATTACCTCATTTCGATGCCCACATTTTATAAAGATGTTCCTGCGGATTGGATCAACAATCGGGGTTGGATGGGGATCTACACCTATGCAAAGTTGAAAGACAATTCCTTTTCAAAAGTTTCGGAACGAATGCCACAATTTATCAGAAAGTATTATGAGGGGCAGCCTGACATTGAAAAAATGGTTGAATCGAAAGCCTGGCAGGTCATGCCCTTAAAAGATATTCATCTGCATTCTCATTTGGAAAACGAGATGCAACCAAACAGCGATATCATCTATCTATACATTTTTTTTGGAGTTGAATTGTTGATTCTGGTTGTTGCCTGCGCAAACTTCCTGAGTTTGTTCACCACACAAGCAATTAAACGAATTAAAGAAGTAGGCATGCGTAAAATTATGGGTGCCCGACCTGCGCAACTCATGTCTCAGTTTCTTACAGAGGTTGTTTTATTAACTCTATCGTCTCTGGTGCTTGCTTTCATTATTTACTATACGGTTCTTCCTGTGTACAATAATTTATCAGGAAGGTCTGTTCTGTTTGAACAGATTTTTGAAACGGATTTCCTGGTTGCCATGGGAGTCATTTTAGGCCTTATAATTCTTCTTTCAGGACTTTACCCGGCAATATTCATTGCTGGTTTTAAGACAGGGTCCTTTTTACGCGAGGCCAAATTACCCAGTTCATTACCAACCCTGGTTCGTAATGGATTGATTGTATTTCAATTTGTGGTATCTATCTCATTAATCTCAGCATCTATTTTAATGTATCGGCAATTGAATTTGATGAAGAGCAAAGATTTAGGGTTTGATAAGGATCAAGTGGTAAACGTAAAACTTTACGGGTATTTGTGGTGGCGTGCTTACAGCGAATCAGATATTTTTAAAAATGAATTTTTGAAGAGTCCAGACATTCTTGCCGTTGGTCGTACAGGCAGTTTGGTAGGGGATCGGTTAAGTATGGAAACGGTTGTCCCCGAGGGAAAAGATCCGGACATCGAGAAGATACCCAGCGTGCGTGTACTTCGGGTTGACGAAGATTATCTGAAGGCAATGGATATTAAATTGGCAGCGGGTAGGAATTTCTCAAGGCAGTTTAATGACTCTACTTCCTTTCTTATAAATGAGAAAGCTGCCGAATTATTTAATCTTGCCGATCCCCTTAATGAATCGCTTGATAATTTTACCCGAAATCACCGAAAGGGAAAAATTGTAG
>JAEUUB010000129.1 GCA_016787745.1 Cyclobacteriaceae bacterium | reverse complement strand
CCAGTAGCTGATGGACGACCAGTCGGCCTCAACGGTTATAGAGGTGGGCTTATAGGGGGTTGATGGAACGGTGATTTTTTGGATGGCCAAATCAATTTGGCAGGTCACCCCAAACTCGGCCATTAAAGCAGCGGTCATTTTGATATAAGGCACGCTTCCTATTTTTCCCGTAAGGTGAAGTGTTAGGCCCATAGGCAAGGCCGGGGCCACCATCATCAGAGCCGAAATGTATTGACTGCTTATGTTGCCCGGTATTTCAATCGAATTTGCTTTTTGTTTATCAAACCCCAGAGTTTTGATGGGGGGGTATCCATCTTGTTCAAGGTACTCAAGGTCAGCACCCAGCGAACGCAAGGCATCTACCAGAATTCCAATGGGACGTTCTTTCATTCGTGCGGTGCCGGTAAGGGTCTTTTGTTTCCCCGTAATGGAAAAGTAGGCCGTTAGAAACCGCATGGTGGTGCCGGCATCCATAACATCAAGCATGGAATCGGGGCTGCTGACGAGCCGGTTCATCAACTGGGTATCGCGGGCATCCGAAAGATTGCTAACAATCGATTGGTTTCCACTTAAAGCCCTTAACAGTAACGCCCGATTGCTGATGCTCTTTGATGACGAGAGCTTATAGGTTACTCCTGAAAGCTGATCGTTTTTTAAAATGGACAGATAGGTCAAAGTGAAGAAAGTTATTTATATGAATTTGGGAAGATTGAGCGTTATGGTAATGTTATTGTATTTTCTATCCGTTCCTCCAGAGGAGGTGGGGTAAAAATAATTTTAATCCAAAGATTTTTTGTGAGTGATGAAACATTTTAATTTGAATAATGGTTGAAAGTAATATGAAAACGACAAGTAAAGTTGCCATTGGTTTAGGAGTAGCGGGCGGTGCCTTGCTGGCGGCCTGGTTATTAACAGGGGATCGCAAAAATAAAACAAAGGAGTTTGTTACAAAGAAGGCGAATGACCTAAAGCAGGCTTTGAAGAAAGAGGTTAAAGATCTGGAGGACTCAGAATCCCTATATGTTTAAATCGATTGATAATAATCAAACGAGGCCTCAATTTCATCAGCGCTAACCTCCACATCCCACATAGC
>JAEUUB010000107.1 GCA_016787745.1 Cyclobacteriaceae bacterium | reverse complement strand
CCTTATTAAAATATTACCATAAAATTATTTTAATAATAATATTTATTGACATTTGCATTAACTATGGCAAATAGGATTTACACTACCCACCCTGTAGCTGTTGATTAATGGCCTTCCTTAATCATACGGCTGGTTACAAAGTCTGGATTTTTGCACCGTACCTGCATACGGATGATCCAACGCTTAAATTCTATTATGATTACACACAAAGCATAGCGGAGTACACAAAAGTATTTTCGGAGATTAATTGCGAATGGGAATGGGTAAACATTACACTTCAGAACCTTGATCAGGAAATAGCACGCGTAAAAAACTACACCGCCAAAGAAAACATCGTGCTTAATTTATGCGATGGCGATGAGATCAATAACGTGCCCGGCATTTCGGTTATCCATGCGCTGGACGCGAATCAAATAACCTATACGGGTTCTGATTCTTATTTTTATCAGGTCACCACTTCCAAAATCACCATGAAGGAAGCTTTTCAACAACATGGTGTAGATATGCCGGGTTGGGTGAAACTGAATGGCCACATTGATCCAAAGCTTTTCGAAAAAATAGGACACCCTGTAATTGTTAAGCCCGCTATTTCTGCCGGCAGTATGGGAATCAGCACGAAAAACGTAGTGAGCAATACCACTGAATTGAAAGAGGTATTGGCAACTATGAAAAATGGATACAAAGGTTGGAAACTGGAAACATTGCTGGCAGAGCAGTTTATTATTGGTAAAGAATTTACCACCTTTTTGGTAGGGTCTTTTGATCAACCTAAACAAATTAAATTCTATCAGCCCATTGAACGGGTTTTTCATCCCTCCTTACCGGAGAAGGAACAATTTTTATCTTTTGAGCGACTTTGGGAAGCGTATGAAGAAGAGAGCCCCATGCCAGATAATGGATTTTTATACGAATATGCACCTGTTAAATCATCCACGTTAGTGGAAGATTTAAGAGAATTAAGTCTTGATGCCTTTAAAGCTGTGAAAGGAAAAGGGTATGCACGTCTGGATATTCGAATGGATAAAGAAACTCAACGTTTGTTTGTTCTCGAGATTAATGCGCAATGCGGGTTAAGCGATGACGAAAATTACACCTCTATAGGGGCGATTTTAAAGGCCAGTAATAAGACCTTTACTACTCTGATAGTCGAAGTTTTGAATGATGCGCTGCTTCGGAAACCAATTCTGCAAAAATGAAAGTTTGTGTTCTGCAACCGGATTATAGCACTACCGATGTAGACTATAAAAATTATGATCCTGCTCGCAACCTTGCCCCCTTGCTGCCAAATGATCAGGTAGATCATATCTTCTTAAATAAACTGACAACCTACAAACAGCTTAAGGATCTTCGAAAATCCAGGTACGACATCTTTATAAATTTATGTGAAGGCTATCTGGATTGGTCGGTGCCTTCTATAGATGTGATTAAC
>JAEUUB010000088.1 GCA_016787745.1 Cyclobacteriaceae bacterium | reverse complement strand
TTTTTGAGCGACAATCAATAACCCTACCAGCAGCAAAATAACAGCGGTAAAAGCGACAATAGAAGTGACTATTAGCATGGATGACTTAATTTAAACCTTGGGCTACAAATATAGGAATCACAGCTAAAACAGTCCATTTGGCACGATAAAATCCTCAGAATTGAACAAATAAAAAGTGGCACTTTTGGGGTGCCACGTTTCCATGGTTTAACATGAGAATTGAATTTGTTCAAATCCGAATCATCAGGCCGATAATCGTTCTGTTTTTTGAGAATGTGTGACAGATACAAGATTTATTTCGGGAGCCAGAATAACGCTTACTTCATCCCATTGCGCCCATTCTTTTAGTTTTTCGAGTTTTACAGACCCTTTCAGATACTGATGACCATTTCCCTGATAACCCCCCTTAAACTTCTCAAAGTCCTGGTGGGAGATAAGGGACCCCTCTGGAAAGCTGATAATAACATCTATCAAAACGTTATTTGAGAAGGGCAAATTTTCGCCTTGCGTATACTTTTTGTATTCGTAACGGTAGTCGAATGTTAGGGCTGAGATGTCGGACAGCACGGCCGATCCCGTGGGATAACTGCCGGCCCCCTTACCAATAAAAACTTGCTTTTCGGCAAAGGCTCCCTCCACCAGAACAGCGTTGTATTCGTTGCGGACACCCGCCAGCATATGATCGCCCGGAATAAACTGAGGCGCAACAAAGGCAAATACCTGGTCCTCAATTTTAAATGCGCGCGCAATCAATTTAATAGTCAGGTTGTTTTGGCGGGCGTATTTTAAATCAACCTCCGAGATTTTTTGTATTCCCAGGTTGATGATATTTTCTGGCTTAACAAAAATTCCAAAGGTGTGGGCAATGGCAATGGTGAGTTTGTATTTAGGGTCATATCCTTCTACGTCCAGCGAAGGGTCACTTTCGGCAAATCCAAGATCCTGGGCTGCTTTCAGCGCTTCGAGGTAGCTTTTCTTTTCATCGAAAACTTTGGTAAGAATATAATTGGTCGATCCGTTAAAAATGCCTTCAATGCTTGTGATTAAATCATTGTCGTAATATTCTTCCAGGTTGCGCAAAATAGGAATGCTGCCACATACCGCTCCTTCGTATAAAATCGATTTATTATAGGTTTGCTGCAACTGATAAATCTCTTTCAGGTTTTCGGCCAGCATTTTTTTGTTGGCAGTAACCACGTGTTTGCCGTTCTGCACGGCCTGTTTTACAATAGTAAAAGCGGCATCGGCATCGTCAATCAACTCAACGATCACATCTATTTCGGGGTCGTTTAAAATTTCGTTTGCCTCGAAAGTAAAATAGGAGGCGTCAATAATCCTCGATTTATTTTTATTCTTGACACAGATCTTTTTTATCTCGGCTTTTACTCCGTGGGTTTCATTCAGTACGTGGTAAAGCCCCTGGCCTACACATCCAAATCCAAACAACCCTAGCTTTAATTTTTTCTT
>JAEUUB010000054.1 GCA_016787745.1 Cyclobacteriaceae bacterium | reverse complement strand
CTTCTCTTGCTGGTTGCTTCGGCTGCCTCGGCCCAAAGACCGGTTAAGCTAAAAAAAGCGGATAACCTGATTGGAGGCATAAAAGATGGAAAACGGTTTGACCGGGTGATTGGCAACGTTGTATTTGTTCAACAAAAAACAACTATCTATTGCGATTCCGCCCATTTTTTTAAATCTGAAAACCGGGTAGAAGCCTTTGGCAAAATCCATATTACGGAAGGCGATTCCGTAGACGTAACTGCTGCAGGTCTATCGTATGACGGAGATAAAAAAATTGCTTACCTGAGAAAGAATGTGGTGTTCACTAAACTTGGAATTGCCACTTTGTACACTGATTTTTTAGATTATGACCGTCCTAAAAATGAAGCCCGATATTTTAATGGCGGCAAATTGGTTGACACAACCAATGTACTAACCAGCAAAAAGGGTTATTACGATATTCGAACCAACATGGCTTCTTTCAAAACGGACGTAGTCGGTAAAAACCCAGACTACACCCTGCAATCCGACACCCTTCAATACAATTCAAAAAATAAAATAATTTACTTCCGCGATCTTACTACTGTTACTGATAAAGAAGGCGGGGTTGCTATCTACAAAAATGGATTTTATAACACCAACCAACAATACTCGGCATTAAATGAAGGGCAAATCGAAACGCCCGAATATAAAATCAAAGGGAATGAGTATGACATTGATGATGCCCGCAAAGTTTATAAGGCGAAAGGGAGCGTAGTTATGACTTCCAAAGCCGAGAACATGCTCATCTTTGGAGATCACAGTTTTTATGACAAAAAGAGCGGAATCTCAAAAGTATATGGCAATTCGTATGTGGCAAAGATTGGCGATGATCTGGATACCTTGTTTATCTCTGCGGACACTCTGGTTTCCATTGAGAATAAGGACCCGAGAAAAAAACGACTGCTTGCCTACAACCATGTAAAAATCTACAAAACAGATTTGCAGGGTGTGGCTGATTCCTTAGTGTATGTATCGGCCGACTCAACTATTCATTTTTTCACCAACCCCGTGCTTTGGAGTGATGAAAATCAGATTACCGCTGATTCAATCAGGATGTTGTTGAAAAATAAAAAGATTGACAAGCTCTATATGATTGCCAATGCCTTTGTGGCTTCCCAGGATTCCTTGAAAAATTTTAATCAGATTAAAGGCCGAAAAATGACCGCCATTTTTGATGGTAGTGCCATTAGTCATGTTGAAGTACGAGGCAACGGAGAGAGTATTTACTATGCTTTACAGGAGGAAGAAGTAGAAAGTGAAGGCAAAAGATACAAAGTCACCTATACAACGGGTATGAACAAAATGATTTGCAGCAACATGCGTATCAACTTTGTTGAAGGAAAAGTAAACAATGTAAGTGCCTACGTAATGCCCGATGCTTCCTTTATTCCGCCTCACGAAATAAAAGAGGCCGATAAAAAGTTGAAGGGTTTCCATTGGCGTGTGGAATCCCGACCAACCAGGGCCGATGTAGTAAAAAATGGGGCCTCAACGAATCAACCCATTAAAAAATTGTGAATTCTCACATTTTTTTCCTTTCTGATTAGGTAAAAACATCGTTTTATAATACCTTTTCATTTGAAATAGTGTGTCTGGTTATGAAATATTGGATTGTTGTCATGTGCATGCTAACAATCAGCCTTTCGGGACTGACTCAAAATTTTGACCTGCTCGATAGACAGGAGGCCATTCAGGCGAATATTGGAGAAACCTTACGGATTCCATTAAAAATCCGAAACAATAGCGAAAGGGCCCAATTTTATATCATTCGCAAACTTCCGGGCGAACTCACATCTACACAAAAGGGCTATTTCTGTCTTGATAATAAATGTTTGGAATCGGGTATAAATGAATTTTCCAAACGCATTGAACCTGGCGAAACATTGCAAAAACTGGTATTTGTGGTTGAAGGCAGTTTGCTTACAAGCCAAAGTACAGTCAAGTTTCAGGTTTTTCCGCGGTCAAATCCGCAAGACGTACAGGATTATTCTGTAGCTATATCCATAAGTGAAAAAATCGGTAAACCGGTTTTATTTCACTCAAAAGATATTACCATCCACGATGTTTACCCCAATCCCGTTCAGGATCAAGCCTTTATCGATTATCAGGTTCACAACGAGAATGTAAAAGCCAAGCTGATAATCCACAATATCCTTGGGCGTCAGCTTAGCGAACATGAGCTATATAGTTCAGAAACTCACGCAAAAATTCAGACGGAGGAATATACCTCAGGAATTTACTTTTATACCCTTTACGTGGATAACAACGGAATTCTAACCCGCAAGTTAATTATCCGGAAATAGGCCAGATTAAGGCCATTTACTCCAAAATGTCAAATTGCTATTTTAACCCTGTATCGTATATTTGCAGGCTTAATGAAACACAGAACCCTTGATTTTGAGATTTTTCGAGTACTTAGATTGATGCCGGTGTATGAGTAATGTTTGGCGGGGGCTAATAAGCGTATTGATTCTAAGCACATCGATTTCCTGTAGTAAATTCAGGAGAATTGAAAAAAGTGATGATTGGCGTGTGAAATATGAAGCCGGTTTGAACTATTATGCTAAGAAGGACTATTATCGTTCGTCTGTGCTGTTCGAACAAATTCTTCCCATTGTTAGGGGCTTGCCGGAAGGTGAGAAAGTAGAGTTTAATCTGGCCTATTGCCAATACTATGAAAAGCTATATCTGCTTGCTTCCGATCAGTTCAGAACTTTCTTTGAAACCTATGGAAGAAGTGCGATGGCCGAGGAAGCCTATTTTATGTATGCCTATTCATTGTATGCCTCATCGCCAGATTACAAGAGAGATCAAAGCAGTAGTATAGAAGCCATGAATGCTATGCAAACCTTTTTAAACCGGTATCCGGGCAGTCAATTCATGAATCAGGCCATTGAAGTTATAACCGTAAGCCAGGAGAAACTTGAAAAAAAGGGATTTGAAAATGCGCGTCAGTATATAAAACTAAGAATGTATAAAGCAGCCGTTGAGTCGTTCGATAATTTCAAACAAAACTTTCCGGATTCAAAATATCTGGAAGAAGCAGCGTACTTAAAAGTAGAGGCCGAGTTTGAGTTGGCAAACATCAGCATTCCCAGCCGGCAACTGGAGCGGTATTCAACCACCCTGGAGTATTACCAGGAGTTAGTCGATAATTTTCCAAACAGCGTTTTCTTAAAGCAGGCAGAGCGCTATTATACAGAGAGTCTTTCTAAAGTAAGTAAATTAAAAAACAATAAAGTGTAAGATTATGGCCATTCAACCATCTATTGTAACTCGCGATGTAGATAAGATTGCATCCCCAACAGGAAATCTTTATGAGTCTGTTGTGGTAATATCAAAGCGCGCGCGCCAGATTGCAGTCAATCTGAAAGAAGAATTGAATAATAAGTTGGCAGAATTTGCAACCACAGTAGATAACCTGGAAGAGGTTTTTGAAAACCGTGAGCAAATTGAAATCTCCCGATATTATGAGCGCATGCCAAAACCTACTTCAACCGCTATTGAAGAATTTTTAGAAGGCAAACTTAATTACCGTTTGCGCTCAGAAATTGAGCCTGAAGCAAAAGCTGAGTAATCATGCTTGAGGGAAAGAAAATTCTGCTGGGC
>JAEUUB010000944.1 GCA_016787745.1 Cyclobacteriaceae bacterium | reverse complement strand
AGCGATTCGCATACTTTTGAATGGCGTTCATGACAATATACCCGCCCATGGATAATCCAACGATTATAGCTTTTTCTATTTGAAGAGCGTCCATGAAACCAATCAAATCTTCAGCAAAGAGTGCAACACTAAATTCAACATCACCTGGTTGCGAATCGCCATGGCCACGCACATCATAGGCAATGCACCGATAATCGGTTCCTAACTCCTCAAGTTGATTCTCCCACATAAACTTATTGAAGGGAAAGCCGTGAATAAAGATTACAGGCATCCCTTGATTGGTTTTTGTGTCAAGGTAACTCAGGTGAATCTCGTTAACTGAAATACTTGAAGGTTGAAAAATCATCGGAAATTTTTTGAGTCACTTTGGCCGCTCCACGCAGCCTTCATAAAAAACATTCAGTTTCTGAACATCTGCGTGGAATAAATTATTAACCACTGCGATGTCGTTAAAAATAATTTCCTTAGCGATAGCCGATGTTCTGGCTGTCAATATAATCATGCCTTTATCCGCGTACCGTGCACCTGCTTTTATTATTCCATCCTTTCGTAGTTTGGATAAGGTGGCAGAGTGCTCTTTAAAGTACGGTTGTTCGTTCGGTTGTTTGCTTACATCCCAGCTTGATCCGGTAGTGTAGGTAACAATAAATAAACTATCGGCAGATTGAGCCATCGCAGAGGTTACGTTTAGCGCTACAAGCAAACATAAAATTACTCTCATGTTTTTATATTTATTTTAATTATGGTCTATGCAGTGCCCTGAAAGCCATTTCGGTTGGATGGCCACTGTGATAACCAACGTTTAAAAAGTAAGATACAGGAATGATGCTTGAAATCAATATCGCTTGTCAACCATCTTATCTCTTTCCCTCCCTACAATACATCGGCCTCCGGGGCATCGGAAAAGAATTTATGGAGAAAATGAGGTTCAACAGACGATTGAAAAAATAGTTAGAAAACTTAATTTGCTTCAATTTTTAGAATAGGAAATTGATGAATTAGGCGCACACCTACCATACTATATAGTTATTTGTATTACGTTTATATCGACCTATCACACCTATATTAACCTTCAATTTTGAATAATTTATTTCCCTTCGAATCGAAAATCACCAAAGCGGAACGTTTTCGACTACTCAATCAAAAACCTAAGGTAATTTGGTTTACAGGACTATCCGGTTCCGGTAAATCCACCCTGGCCACTCATCTTGAATTTCAGCTAACCGCGCAAAAATTTAAAACTTATTTGCTTGATGGTGATAATGTACGAATGGGACTAAATAAGGATCTTGATTTTTCAAACGATTCACGGAAGGAAAACATCAGACGCATTAGCGAGGTATCAAATCTTCTTTTAGATGCCGGCCTTGTGGTGTTGTCAGCGTTTATTTCACCTTTTGAAGAAGATCGAAATCAGGTGAGAACAATCGTTGGGAAAAGTAATTTCATAGAAGTGTTTGTGGATTGTCCATTGCAGGTTTGCGAAGAACGCGATGTAAAAGGATTGTATAAAAAGGCCCGGTTGGGTGAGGTTAAAAATTTCACGGGTATCTCATCTCCTTATGAACGACCGGTAAATCCGGATATAACTATCCCCACTCATCTTCAAAGTCTGGACGAATCATTAATTTTGCTCCTCGATTTTATCAGGCCTCAGATTTCGTATTCATGAATCAATATTATTTAAGTCATTTAAGAGAATTAGAGTCAGAAGCAATCTATGTAATCAGGGAGGTAGTGGCTCAATTTGAAAAACCGGCCTTGCTTTTTTCGGGAGGCAAAGATTCTATTGTATTAGCTTATCTATCGCGCAAAGCGTTTTTCCCGGCCCGCATCCCTTTTCCTCTTGTACATATCGATACGGGTCATAATTTTCCGGAAACGATGGAGTATCGTGATTGGTTGATCAAGGAGTTGGGCGTGCGACTGGTGGTTGGTTCTGTTCAGGAAAGTATTGACCAGGGACGGGTAAAAGAAGAAGTGGGTGTTAATGCGAGTAGAAACGCCCTGCAAACCGTTACTTTATTAGATACAATCGAGGCAAACAAGTTTGATGCGGCTATGGGCGGTGCCCGCAGAGATGAAGAAAAGGCCCGCGCCAAAGAGCGATTCTTTTCCCATCGCAATGAATTTGGACAATGGGATCCAAAAAATCAACGCCCCGAACTCTGGAATATTTTTAATGGGCGCAAGCAGCAAGGCGAGCACTTCCGAGTGTTTCCCATTTCTAACTGGACCGAAATGGATGTGTGGCAATACCTGCATGCAGAAAAAATTCCCATTCCAAAACTTTATTACTCCCACAAGCGTGAAGTTGTTGTTAGAGAAGGGACTATTCTTTCTACTTCGCCCTGGCTGCCCTTAAAACCAAATGAAAAACCTGTTGTGATGACTGTTCGCTTCCGTACTTGTGGCGATATGCCCATTACAGGTGCTGTTGAATCGGAAGCCGATACCATGGAGAAGATAATCGATGAAGTTGCCGCTTCGCGAAAAACAGAACGAGGTACCCGCGCGGATGATAAACGTGGAGAAACGGCCATGGAGGACAGAAAAAAGTCGGGATATTTTTAATTCGCTATTCAAATCTGGTTGCTCTTAAAGAAGCCAGTGATGAACTCACTACAAAGAAAAAATGAATCAATTACTAAGATTTACAACAGCAGGCAGTGTCGATGATGGCAAAAGTACGCTCATAGGCCGTTTACTTTTCGACAGCAAATCAATTTTTGAAGATCAACTGGAAGCAGTAACTGCCTCGAGTTCGAAAAAAGGTTTTGATTATGTTGATCTTTCGTTACTAACCGATGGACTAAAATCCGAACGTGAGCAAGGTATTACCATCGATGTTGCCTATCGTTATTTTGCTACCCCTAAACGGAAGTTTATTATTGCCGATACACCGGGCCATATACAATATACCCGCAACATGGTAACAGGTGCCTCTACAGCAAACCTTGCCTTAATTTTGATTGATGCACGCAAAGGATTGATCGAGCAAACCTTCCGGCATTCTTTTTTAGCCTCTTTATTAAAAATTCCGCACATCATTGTGTGTGTGAATAAAATGGATTTGGCCGATTACAAAGAAGAAGTGTTCCAAAAAATTGTTGAAGATTACAAAGCGTTTTCATCCAAGCTGGAAGTTCATGATATTCAATTCGTGCCCATCAGTGCTCTGAACGGTGATAATGTCGTAAATCGTTCTGAAAAAATGGACTGGTATCAAGGCGCTACGCTCTTACACATGCTCGAAACCGTTCATATCGAAAGCGATCATAATCATATTGACAGTCGCTTTCCGGTACAATATGTGGTGCGACCCCAGACCCGGGAACATCAGGATTTTCGTGGGTATGCAGGTCGGGTGGCCGGTGGAATTTTTCGTGTTGGGGAAGAGGCCCTTGTCCTGCCTTCGGGTTTTACCTCGAAAATAAAAACCATTGAATTTGGAGAAACACAATTGAAGGAAGCGTTTGCTCCTATGTCGGTAACGATAACGCTCGAAGATGACATTGATATTAGCCGGGGGGATATTATTGCAAAACCAACCAATCGGCCGGAGAGCAATCAAGACATTGAACTTATGCTATGTTGGATGAACCAGCGGCCCGCAAATTTGAATTCTAAATTTTACTTACGCCATACTTCGCGCGAAACAAAAGCCGT
>JAEUUB010000929.1 GCA_016787745.1 Cyclobacteriaceae bacterium | reverse complement strand
TTAGGTAAATGAGGCTGTCTCAAAAGTCGAATAAGATTGAAATGTCATTCCGGCCTTGAGCCGGAATCCCATCATCCATTTAAAAAAGGGGATCGCGGGTCGGTGCCTGCCTTTGCCGAAGCGCCTGCCCGCACGAAGTTAAACGCAGGCGGGGCTACGCGCAGGCAGGCCCGCGATGACCACATGACTTTTGAGACAGCCTCTTTTTATTACTAACCTTGGATTGGTTAGGGAGTTACAATCTTGTTACGGATCGCGTTTATCTTTGAACCCAATTCCTGAACAACCGAATCCTTCATAAGTTCAAGACCCTGGTTGGCAGCAATTTTATCCCCTACATCAAGCTTTTGGTAAACTGCTATTAGTTCTTCAAGTGCCGTTGTATAGTAAGCGTAATTAGGATTTTCTTCCATGTTCATTTGACCGGCAATCGCCTTCAAAAAGGAATAAATATTTTCGATGTTTTGCTGCTGTTCCAGCACCATTCGGTAAACAGGAATCAGAATTTGTGTACGAGCATCCGAAGGAAGCATATCTTTTGGATACGTTTCAATAATGCCCAAGGCAAGGTGCAGGTTCTCAATCTGATACGCAGCCATAGCAATACCTACCAGGCTTTCGCGGTCTGTACCCTTTAGATCTGTTGTTGATTTTTTGAATAACTCATTTATTACTGCTTTCACAGAATCATTTTCAGAAATGTTCTTATTATAACGCTCGCTCAAAAAAGTTAGCATTGTTTGCTCAATGCCAACCGTCTTGCTCAATTCCAGGGCAGCTTTAAAAAGCTCCTTTGTGTTTCCACTTTGCTTATAGGCAACGCTGTAGTTCAGATCAGCCAGGTAGATTCCCAGATTGGAGGCAGCCTTAACCTTTGTGGCGGTGTAATGTGCGGCATGCATCGGGTCATTCATCAGGCTGGCATTAAATTCAGCCGCGGTAGCCTGCAATCTGGCAGCCGCCTCGCCCGGAGCCAGCATGTTCTCAAAAAAGGCATCGCGCTGCTGGTCAAAAGTTTCAGAGACCTGT
>JAEUUB010000857.1 GCA_016787745.1 Cyclobacteriaceae bacterium | reverse complement strand
ATTGGAGTGGTTGATCATGTCCTGAATGGCACTCATGCTAACCAGATATTTTCGATTGATTTTGAAAAAATAGTCAGGGTCGAGTAAACCCTCCAATTGATCCAGGGTAAAATCAAGAATGTGTTTGCGTCCGTCTTTAGTCTGCGCAAAAGTTGTTTTCTCTAAACTAAAAAAGAAAAGAATCTCCTTCACCTCCACAGATTTAAGATGCTCCCCTACTTTTATTATAAACCGCTCTTTGTATTTCTTAGTAAGCATTTGCATGGCATACCCAATGCTTTCCATCATTTTGGCAGGAATAACAGGGCGCTGTGTAAGGGTTTGATATTTTTTAAAAGCAGCCTCTAATTCTTCGCGGTCGATTGGCTTAAGAATGTAGGCAATACTATTTACTTTAAATGCCTTCAGCGCATACTCGTTAAACGCGGTCGTGAAAATTACCGGGGCCTTTACTTCTGCTTTTTCAAAAATCTCAAAACTCAACCCATCCGCCAGTTGAATATCCATAAAGATCAAATCAATCGTATTCCGCGTAAGCCACTCCACCGATCGCTTTACAGAATCCAGAATAGCGGCCAGTTGAATTTCTGGGTAGAGTTCACGAATCAAATTTTCGAGGCGCTCAGCGGCCAACGGTTCGTCTTCAATAATTAAAACCTTCATACACCTTCAATCACGGGAATGCTAACTTTAAACTGTTCCTCCGTTTCTTCGACTTCTACTTTTTGTCCGCTCAAAAATTCATAGCGCCTCTTTATGTTTTCTAAACCCAATCCTTGCCTTTCTGATTCCAATACAGGCTTGCGCTTCAAAGAGTTTTCAATAATAATTTTCGTATCACGATTGTAAATACGAATCACTAAAGGATGATCCTCAGAAATTTCATTGTGTTTAATGGCGTTCTCCACCAGCATTTGCAGAACCAAGGGAGCTACCTGATAATTACTCCCCGATATTTCAATACTGATTTTAAGTTTGTTGCCAAAACGAATCTGTTGTAAAAAAACATAGGATTGTAAAAATTGAATCTCTTCTTCGAGTGTCACCACTTCTTTATCGCGACTATCCAGCACATACCGGTACACTTCCGAAAGTTGCTTGATGAATTTTACCGCTTTGTCCTGATCCTGATAAACAAGATTGGTGAGGGCATTTAAACTATTAAAAAGAAAATGCGGATTAACCTGATTTTTCAAATTGTTGTATTGGGCCTCTACATTTTCTTTTTTTATTCGCTCAGCATCTACCGCAGCCTGGCGCCAGTTAGCGAAAAACATGCGCCCCGTCATGAATAATGTAATGATGAGTGTAATGACTATCGTAGTGGGGTAGGTTTGCTCTATTCCATCCCCCAGGTAAAATCCAAACACAGTTCCAAAAAGAAAAATCAATCCATATACTGCGCTTAAGGTATAAACAACCATGCCCAGCAAGCCCGCAATCAATCGGGTTACAGTTTGCTTTTCCCATGGAAAAAAGTAATCTAACACACAGCTTACGTAGGCATTGCCTAGCCAAAGGGCCACCCACATAGTTGCTGTTAAACATCCTATCCAGAATAAGGAGAATATACCTTCGCAACATCCACGCCAGATAAAATAACTCATGACAAACCCACAAAGAGTCGCCAAAAAAATAGAGCGAAGGTTTTCTCTTAAAAATTTAAATAGTGAAGGCACTGCGCAAATTATAAGTTTTACTAATCAGACCACGAATGTGCGAATAAAAAGAAAATTTCGAGTACCCAATCGTTTTTGAATTCTATATTACTTACAATTTTTCACCATCTCTATATTCATCTCCTTGCCCCACCGTGGTGCCAATGGGTTTTCTGACTCAACGGCCGATTCAAAAATGGTTGCCGCCTTGCGGGCTGTTTCACAAGCCTCGGTAGGTGCTTGATTAAAAAACTGGGCGGTTCCAAATTGCATTTGGGCAAGCAGGGACATAGCCCTTGGATTTTTTGGATTCATACCAAGCGCTTTGCCAAAAGTCTGCATGGCCAACCCTGAATATTGTTGTCCGCGCGAGGCCGGGTCGGCTGTAATTCGGATCATGTGTACAAATCCTTCCAACGCCACCAACTCCGATTCGCCAGGCGCAAGTTCCTTGCCCTTATTGATTGCTGCCAGGGCCAGATCTAAATACGTATCTTTTTTAGAACCTTCGGCCCAATTGGTAGCAATCATAATATTTCCAAAGGCGCTGTAATAAAAGGGTTCCCACTTTGTCTTTTCTGCGTTGCCAATTCGATCCAAAGCATTGATAGCCTGTTGATATTCCTCCAGCGATTTTGCTGTATAAACTGCCTGAATCTGTTTACCCATCTGAGAGAAATATTTATCATCATTGGATAAAACCGGTATGGAAATAATTAAAGCGAGAAAAAAAGGGATTGTTTTCATGTTAGTAAAGTTTAAGGGTTAATAATTATAAATTAGGAAGTTGATTAACTGATTTATTCTTTGAGAGTGTGATGAACACACCTAGAAAAAGAAAACGTGGCGCGGCCTGGCGAATGGGCTGACGGGGATAAAATCCATTCGCATCAGGAACAACACTGTACTGATATCCAAAAATATTATCCCTGCCCAAAAGGTTCGTACACGACACATAAAGAATAAGATTGTTCTTGGGCAGATAAGCTACGTTGGCACTGAGGTCCTGGTAGCTGGCTGTTTTATCGCTGTTGAATTCATTCAGCGGTTTATTCGGATTAAAATACGTGCGCCCGCTGCTGTAA
>JAEUUB010000903.1 GCA_016787745.1 Cyclobacteriaceae bacterium | reverse complement strand
TATTCGCTTCATGATAGTACAGGATGGCTTACGGGTGATAACTCCCTATCTTTAATTCAAAGTTAACAACCTCATGCAAGCTATTTTAGGTATCATTTTCCACTTTATCGGTGGCTTTGCTTCCGGCAGTTTCTACATGCCCTTCAAAAAAGTAAAGGGCTGGGCCTGGGAGAGTTACTGGATCGTTGGAGGTTTATTTTCCTGGCTGATTGTACCTCCCCTGGCGGCCTGGCTCACGCTACCGGGATTTTCTGACATCATTAAAAATGCACCTTCGCCCTCAATTCAATACACCATTCTCTTTGGTGTGCTTTGGGGTATTGGCGGGCTTACCTATGGACTTGGCGTGCGATATCTTGGTATGTCGTTAGGCAACTCTGTCGTTCTCGGTTTTTGTTCTGCCTTCGGAGCAATCGTCCCTTCTATCTATTATGCCATCGTTCCGACCGAGGGCAAGACCAGCATCGTTGATATGATGACTAACACCTGGGGTCAGGTGATATTGCTGGGTGTTTTACTTTGCTTACTCGGCATTTACATTAGTGGCCGCGCTGGCATGATGAAAGAAAATGAATTGCCGGAAGAAGAAAAGAAAAAAAGTGTGGCTGAATTTAATTTAGTGAAAGGGCTTATTGTGGCGATCACGTCTGGTGTCCTTAGCTCCTGCTTCAATTTTGGTATTGAAGCGGGAAAGCCAATGGCCGAGACAGCCGTTAGTATGGGATTGAATCCCCTCTTTCAAAACAATGTTACGTATGTGGTACTTCTTTGGGGAGGTTTGGCTACCAATTTTATCTGGTGCATGATCTTAAACACCCGCAATAAAACATTTGGCGATTATATAAATAAAAAAACTCCCCTTACTTCGAATTATATTTTCTCGGCACTGGCTGGAACAACCTGGTTCATGCAATTTTTCTTTTATGGCATGGGCGAAAGTAAATTGGGTAATGGAGCTAGCTCATGGATTCTTCATATGGCATTTATTATCTTGATTGCCAATGGCTGGGGAATCTATTTAAGGGAATGGAAGGGAGTGAGCAAAAAAACAAGAACCACTATCATCGTAGGAATTGCCACAATCATACTTTCTGTACTGGTGGTTGGTTATGGAAATGCAATTAAATAATTATTGAGCCTCAATCTGGTTCGCAACATAAACGATTTATGACAAAAAAATTTAAACACGCTAGTTATCTCTGGGATGAAGCCAAAGCAGCCGCGTTGGCAGGTGATGAAGTAGGACTATTAATCTATCGCTCTAATTTATTGGGTGCCGATTTACGATTGACAAACTATGGCGGTGGAAACACTTCGTGTCGCGCCATGGCAAAAGATCCATTAACTGGTAAACAAACGGAAATCATGTGGGTGAAAGGCTCCGGTGGTGATATTGGTACGCTTACCCGCAGTGGACTTGCCGCATTATATTTAGATCGCTTGCGCAGTCTAACCACGGTGTATCGCGGCATTGAACACGAAGATGAAATGGTTGAATTATTTAATCATTGTATTTATGATCTGGCTTCAAAAGCTCCATCCATCGACACTCCGCTTCATGGATTGCTTCCGTTCAAACACATTGATCACCTTCACCCGGATGCAGCCATTGCGATTGCAGCTGCAAAAGATGGAAAGAAAATCACTCAAGAATTGTTTAAGGGAGCTATCGGTTGGGTAGAATGGCAACGCCCCGGTTTTGATTTAGGATTAAAACTCAAAAAATGTCTGGAAGAAAACCCAGGCATTCGTGGCATCATGTTAGGATCGCACGGTTTGTTCACATGGGGGGATACAGCCTACGAAAGCTATATCAATACGCTTGAAGTAATTGAAACCTGTGCTGAGTACTTAGAACAAAACTATGGCAAGAAACGAAAAGTATTCGGGGGTCAGATTTTAAAATCGCTTGCCAAAGAAGATAGACTAAAGCAAGCTGCAACTCTTGCTCCTACGTTGCGTGGACTGTGCTCAAGTCAAAACCACATGATTGGTCACTTTACTGATGACGATCGGGTGCTTGAGTTTACTAATTCCGCTGATCTCACCAAACTTGCTCCTATGGGCACCAGTTGTCCGGATCATTTTCTACGCACCAAAATTAGCCCGCTCGTTTTATCGTTAACTCCCGATGAAAATCTTTCGGATTCAAAAGCGATAAAAGAAAAATTGATTCCTGCTTTTGAAGCGTATCGCAAAATGTACGCTGACTATTATAATGCGTGCAAGCATCCAAATAGTCCTGCCATCCGCGATGCAAACCCGGTAGTGATTCTCTATCCTGGAGTAGGAATGTTCACCTTTGCAAAAGACAAGCAAACGGCACGCGTGGCCGCGGAGTTTTATATCAATGCCATTAATGTAATGAAAGGTGCTGAAGCGATTTCAGAATATACTTCGTTACCAAGACAAGAAGCTTTTAATATTGAATACTGGTTGCTCGAAGAAGCAAAACTTCAGCGCATGCCAAAACCAAAACCTCTTACCGGAAAAATTGCTTTGATTACAGGAAGTGCGGGTGGCATTGGAAAAGGTATCGCCAAAAAGTTTGTAGAAGAAGGCGCATGCGTGATTATTAATGACAATGATAGTGAACGCCTTGCCAAAGCAGACGAAGAGTTTAAAACCAAATATGGTAAAGATGCTTTTTCTTCTGTGCAATTAGATGTACTAAAAGCAGACAACATAAAAGATGCCTATGCTCAAACC
>JAEUUB010000852.1 GCA_016787745.1 Cyclobacteriaceae bacterium | reverse complement strand
TGGGTCGTAGCTGGCAGTTGGGTACTATCCAGGTAGATTATCAATTGCCCCAACGGTTTGAATTAGAGTACGTAGGCTCAGATAATCAAAAGCACACTCCGGTTATGATTCATCGCGCACCGTTTGGTTCCATGGAAAGATTTGTGGCTGTTCTTATAGAACATTGTGCCGGCAACTTCCCATTATGGCTTGCCCCTGAACAAATTGCTGTACTTCCAATCTCGGAGCGGTTTAACGACTATGGCCAAAAAGTGCTGGATATCTTAAAAAATAGCGATATAAGAGGCTTTTTGGATGATCGCAATGAGAAAATTGGCCGTAAGATCAGGGATGCAGAGGTTAGTAAAGTCCCTTTTATGCTTTTGGTTGGTGAAAAAGAGGCTGCTGAAAATAAGGTGGCCGTACGAAAACATGGCGAAGGCGACAAAGGGGTTATGGAATTGAATGACTTTGTGGCCCAATTTTCACATGAATTCAGCCTTCCTGCGGCTGTTTAGCATTTTGATAAAAGGAAAAAAGAGCGATATTTGCAGCCCTGTCTGCTGGCCAGGCAGGCTTTTTTAAAAAAATTAAGTATTTAAACCCAAAGAGTGGCAATATTTCCCGGAAATGACCGCCCCAGACCTTTTGTAAGAGGTCAGCGGAGAGTAGTAGAAGAACCTTACCGAGTAAATGAAAGAATCCTGGCTCCCCGTGTTCGGGTAGTCGGAGAGAATATCAAAGTAGATGTTTATCCAACATCGGTAGCCATTAAGATGGCTCAGGATCAAGGACTTGACTTAGTGGAGATATCACCCAATGCAGAACCTCCGGTTTGCAAGGTTATTGACTACTCAAAGTTTAAATACGAACAGAAGAAGAAGCAGAAGGAGATTAAGGCAAATGCCCAGAAGACAGTATTGAAGGAGATCAGATTTGGTCCAAACACCGATGATCACGACTTCAACTTTAAGGTAAAGCATGCCGAAAATTTCTTAAAAGAAGGAGCTAAGGTGAAAGCCTATGTTCATTTTGCCGGCCGATCGATTGTGTATAAAGAGCGGGGCGAGATATTGTTGTTGAAATTCGCGCAGGCCTTGGAGGAGATGGGAAAGGTTGAGCAGTTGCCTAAGCTGGAAGGGAAACGGATGTACATGATGGTGGCTCCGAAACCTCATAAAAAGTAGAGTAGATTTTAAATTAAATAAGTAATGCCTAAGTTAAAAACAAAGTCAGGTGCTAAGAAGCGTTTTAAAGTTACCGGTACCGGTAAGATCAAACGTAAGAAGGCGTACAAGAGCCATATCCTGACCAAGAAAGGAACTAAACAGAAAAGAAGGTTAGGTCACGCTACCACCGTCAAGAAAGTTGACGAGAGTAACGTAAAACCAATGCTTCCGTATTTAGTTTAATCCGTAAAGTCGGGTACCCCTCTTAAGGTTTATTAAGAGATCGTTTAATTCGCCCTGGATGTACCATGGGTGGGATGTTTAACCCGGTAATTGGCCCATAAGTGTTTTGAAATAAGAAACCGCCAACGCCAAAAAATTAAAAATTATGCCACGTTCAGTAAACAATGTAGCATCACGTGCCAGACGCAAACGCGTTATGGAGTTGGCCAAAGGATACTTTGGTCGCAGAAAAAATGTTTGGACTGTCGCTAAGAACGCAGTTGAAAAAGGTTTGGTCTACGCGTACCGCGATAGAAAAGCCAAGAAAAGAGATTTCCGTACTCTTTGGATCGCCCGTATCAATGCCGGAGCAAGACTTCATGGAATGTCTTACTCTGAGTTTATGGGTAAAGTCAAAAAGACGGGTATTGATTTGAATCGTAAGGTACTTGCCGACCTTGCTATGAATCATCCTTCGGCTTTCGAAGCAGTGGTAAAGAAGTTGAAGTAATTGAACTCAAAAATTGTAGAAGCCCCTCACGAAATTTTGTGAGGGGTTTTTTATTTTTAACGGGATGTCTAAATCAAAAAAAATCTTCCTGGCCTTTGCCATTGTGTTTTTGGCGTTGCTCCTCTATGCCAGTTATGATATCAGCAGACGAACTACCTTTCCGGGATCAAAGCCACAGTTAAAGGAGCGGATTCAAGATCGGTTTTTAAAAAGAGATTCACTTCCGCAAGACTCACTAAAAGCTACTCAACGCTGATTTTGGCAACTTATCAGATATTTAAACCTCCAAACGGAGGCCTGTTTTGTAGTTTATATTGGCCCTGTACTTTAGTATCAGATTAAAGCCAACTATAGACAAGATTATCCCCCGGGGTCAAGGACCTTGGGGGATTTTCTTTTTTAGCCCCTTTCCTATTAAATAGGTAACTTCACTAAGCCTCAGGCAACCCTTTCCTTTTTTGTTCCGTCCCGTGTAAAGAACCTAACCCCCTGGCATGGACTTGTTGATACAAGGCTGCAAACGTAATGATCGCGATAGCCAGCGTTTGCTGTATCAACATTATTATTCCTATGCATTGAGTATTTGCATTCGCTATTCCAGAAGTGTTTCAGAAGCGAAAGAAGTTGTGAACGATGGGTTTATGAAAGTTTTTGGAAAAATTGATCAGTATAATTCAGATTCACCTTTTAAGGGCTGGTTGCGCAGTATTATGATCCATGCATCCATCGACCAATATCGAAAGGAGCGTAAACATCAAAATGCGGAGTCAATACAAAACGTGCATCCTGTGTTTACCCAACCCGATGTTATCACAACCCTTTCGCATGAAGAGTTGATCGGATTGATTCAAAAATTATCGCCCGCTTATCGGGCTGTTTTTAATCTCTATGTTATTGATGGGTTTACTCATCCGGAGATAGGTAAGCTTTTAAAAATTTCGGTAGGCACTTCCAAATCAAATTTGCTGAAAGCCAGAGAG
>JAEUUB010000835.1 GCA_016787745.1 Cyclobacteriaceae bacterium | reverse complement strand
AACCGAAGAATTAAAGCTTGGCCAGCCTGTACCCGAATCAAATTTTTTACGTGAATCAAAAAGAACTGTCCCGCAACAACGGCACGCATAAAGTCCCGCTTCGTGTGCTTCACAATACTCCCCTGTAAAGGCATGTTCAGTCCCTTTCTTTCGGGTAATTTGGTATTCTTCGGCAGTCAAAATCTTTCTCCACTCTTCATCGGTCTTCTCTACCCTTTTGGGCGGAGTAAGATTTCCCTTTGAGGCATACTGCATTACATCAAGCCATTTCATGATTCAAACTTTTGAATAAAAACAATTACCAGCCCATTTAGTTCAGAAGTTGATCCGTTAAGCTAATTCATTGCCTTCCAGCAATACCGGCACCCTTCCGAATAGCAAACAAACCCGCATCGACCTGATCCTTTGATAAGGAAACATCCGAAAAAATAACTTCATTCCGCACATCCCCTACCGAATCATTCTTGAAATTATACCATTGAATTTTTTTGGGCAGCCGTAACCCATTAACCTCCTGCCACTCGTCATACTTAATCAAATTATATTTATCGCTTGATTCCTGACTCCGGAATGTTACCGTATACATTAACGCCTTCATGAAATTGGAAGACTCATCATAATACAGAATATAATTGTCCTTTGGAGAATCACCAATCCCAGCATCGTACGAAATTTTTATCCCGCGCAAATTCATTCCAAATAACTCACGCACCCCTACATCTTCATACACGATGCCGGGGTCGCCAAAAACAAAAGGCATCGAATAAAAGTAAAAATATAGATTGTGATAAAACCGGGCGCCATTGGTAAGACTATCAGGAACGACCCAAACCTCTGTGCCATCAAAGCCAATCGTCCGCTTTTCTCCTTCTACCAATACTTTGCGGGATTGAAGATCAATTAAATGATGCTCGTTGTCTTTCGAAAACTTTAAGGTTTTCATCTCTTCCCAGCGATTAAATCCGCCATGCGCATTAAATATTTTTGTTATCTGTTCCGGATAGTGCGTAGCTTTATCTGATCCTGGTTGTTTATTCGAGCAAGACGTAAGAATCAATAAAGAAATGAATAGGCTTGTTATTTGTATATGCTGCATACATTTTTTTATGGAAAGATAAGTAATAAATACCTGGCCAGGAGGGCGAGGCTCTGCCCTTATTGAAGAATTGTAATCCCAACGACAATTAGGAATTTTCAAAAGCAAAACCTAAAAAACATATTGAAAGCAGTCTCTTGAAAAGGACCATCCCTTTCTGCTCCCTGCGAATGATAGCATGGCTTCAATGCCCGATTTTTGACAATTCAGCTATTTTTTACTTAGGAACGAAGAATACATCCAAACCAGTTTTTCCTGAGCCCGGATATAGTCACTCATTAGGGCATTGGTTCCTTCATCCTCAATCTCAGCCGATAGGGATAAAATCTTTCGCTGGATTCCAATTATGGTTTTAAACGATTCGAGAATATTCCCCACTGCCTTTATTCCATCCGAGACCTCTTTGCTTTCCTTTACTGTAGACAATTGATGGTAATCTGTAAAATTATGATTGGGTGTATGCCCTAAGGTTAGAATCCGTTCTGCAACCTCATCTATTTTCAAAATTAAATCATTGTACAGTTCTTCGAATTTCACATGTAATTCAAAAAACTTCTCACCCTTAATATTCCAATGATACCCGCGGGTGTTTTGGTAGAAAACAGAATAGTTGGCTAAAAGCTCATTTAATAATGAAGCGAGCTTTTCTGATTTTTCAGAATCTAATCCAATTGAATTTGTAGTTGCCATAACAAGTATTTATTATGTCAACACAAGTATGGGCAAAGTTGTTCAAAGTACAACAGTTATAATTCATGATTAAAGTCATGAAATAGATAGATGTACAAGTTTATCCACGTATTAATTAATCTGTTCCTGTCATCAGTAATGAGAAGATATCCATTAATTGTTAAATCTTACTTAAATGACATTTTATGGAAACCTTTCAATGATCCGACTCGACCGCCATCGAACGTTGTTGAATTCCACGTGAATGACAGTACAAGTTGTGACTCAGTTAAGCTTTCAACGATTACTTCAAGTCCATCATCCCGTAAGATTTTATCACCATTATCTCCAACAAACTCCCAGGTGCCGGAGGCAAGCCAGACCTTACCTCCATTGGTACTAGTATAAGTTTTAGAACCAAAAGAAAGCGTAAGTCCGGAATATAGATCACTCACTATACCATCAATTTTTACTTCGGTCATTTGCCATGTATGTGCAATCAAAAGCTCTTCAGTGCGTTCGTTAGGAGTTAACTCTGCTTCTTTACAGCCCTCAATATGGAAGAGGAAAGAGAAAATAATAAAACTATTAATGAATTTCATAAATCTATCGTTTAGTGAACCTCGCACTCAATACAAAATATCTGTTTGAAATGTGTAATACATAATTACCGGATGGAAACTGATCAATTAAGAAGGATAAAGATTTGCCCTTCATAGTCTGCTTGGTTATCACCTTTCCAGTTAGGTCATAGGCGATAAGTTCTGAAAATTCTGATTCTTGTACGCCTGTTAGCTCAATGCGCAGTTCCTGACCAGCTGGATTTGGATACAAATTTATACTCCTCGTATCTTCGGCATCAATTATATCCGTAACAATGATTGAATACTGATCAGACTTTTCGCTGGCACATCCATCGATAGTAACCTTAACTTGATAAGCACCTTCCTCTTTAATGGAATGAGTCTGGGAAGTTGCTCCGGTTAAGATTGTTTCATTTCTATACCACTGGTTACCATTGACTGAGGAAGAAGTAAGTACAGCGTTTTCCGAGTCTAATCCTACTGCTGTGATTTCAGGCTTCTGAGGTAGAATACAAATAATCTGACCAATGGACTCCGCAGCATTATAATTATCATCTCCGTCTTGCGAAGCTGTTATTGTTACACTACCCGGTTTATGAACTGTAACTACGTTTTGATCGATCGAAATTTTATCTGTATTGCTGCTGGTAAAGTTTACTGATAAGCCGGATGTACTTGTGGCATTTACTGTAAATGTATCAATTGTTTCAGATACGCTAGTCAAAGATGTAAAGCTTATTATCTGATCAGCTTTTTGTATTACTAATGTCTGTTCGGCAGATACGGCAGGGGCATAAATGGCGTTGCCATTTTGAGCTGCTGTAATCGTTATTGTCCCCGCTTTCTTAACCGTTACTGTATTTCCAACTATAGAAGCTATAGAGGGATCTGAACTTGCGTAGGTAATGCTCAATCCTGAAGTAGAGGTTGCGGCTAAATCAAATGGTGCATCTCCATAGACTTTGGATGCTAAAGGACTGAATGAAATGACTTGTGAAGTAAGAGTAGCATTGCGCAGAACAGAAACCGTGCTACTTCCCTGGTTTGTAACGAGCAAATCCGGTTTCCCATCCCCATCAACATCTCCTATAGCTGTGCCGTAAGGGTTTGTTCCAGTTGCGAAATCTACTTTTGAGGCAAAAGAACTTGATGTGATAGCTCCCTGCGTACTATTATTTTTGAAAACAGAAACTGTGTTACTGTAATAATTAGCTACAATAAAATCAGGCTTTCCATCGCCATCAAAATCTCCAATGGCTGCCTCGATTGCACTACTCCCCGTAGTAAAATCTACTCTTTGAGAAAATGAGTTAGTGGTAATTGAACCAGCACTACTTGTGTTCCTGAAGACAGAAACAGTACTGCTAACAAAGTTTGGAACAACTAAATCCAGCTTACCGTCCCCATCAACATCTCCAATGGCTGCATCGAATGGATTACTTCCGGTTGCGAAATCCACTTTTGGTGCAAAAGATGATGCAGTAATAGAACCCGTTGTACTTGTGTTCCTGAAGACGGAGACGGTATTATTGTTATCGCTCGCAACAACGATGTCTGGCTTTCCGTCTCCATCAATGTCTCCTATGGATGGGGCTCTGGCATTTGCACTTCCCATACTGAAATCTACTTTTGGTGCAAAAGTACCTGCTGTTATAGAACCTGCAGCACCAATGTTCCTTAAAACAGAAACCGAATTACTTAAATAATTTGTAACAATAATCTCTGCCCTGCCATCTCCATCAACATCAACAATGGCCGTACCGTATGGACTGTTCCCAGCAGCAAAATCCACTTTTGCAGCAAAGGAACTTGAGTTTATAAAGCCAGAAGTACTCGTATTTCTTAAAACAGAAACTGAATTTCCTAATTGATTAGCAACAACCAAGTCTAGCCTACCATCTCCATCAACATCACCGATAGACGCACGGATTGGACTTGCGCCTGTAGCAAAGTCTACTTTTGAGGCAAAAGAAGCGGTAGTAACTGTGCCCGCTATACTCGTATTCCTGAAAATAGAAACTGTATTACTGCCAGCGTTTGTAATTACTACATCTGGTTTGCCATCTCCATCAATGTCTCCAATAACAGTATCATGTGAATTCGTACCTGTTGGGAAGTCAACTTTAGATGCAAAGGAATTTGCATCTAAATTAACTCCACCTGGGAATGTCACCAGAAAGGTTTTTTTTGAATAAGCAGTTAACCCATTTACTGTAACAGTAATGGGTTGATAGGCAGCGCCAATTGGAACAATTACTGTAAGGCTCGTTGAGGTGGCGCCAGTAACCACCGCTTTTGTGGCGCCAAACCAAACAATATTATTGGCTAGAGTAGTACTAAAACCCGTTCCAGTAATTGATACTGCCATTCCAACAGGACCAGATTGAGGCGAAAATGAAGTGATTATAGGCGGAATAGGTGCAGTGTAAAGATTTATTATTTCCTGATCGGATAGCGAACGATTAAATACGGCTATATCGTCAACTTTTCCTTTAAACCACGGCCATACAGCGTGGGTATAAGGTACAAGACCTGACTCATTCACATAAGCACCAATACCAAATTGTTTACCGCTAATATTAGTTGTGGTAACGGTTACTTGGTATGAGTCACGTAAAACACCATCAAAGTAAAACTTAAGGGTTGTGCCATCATAGGTAACTACAACATGGTGCCAACTTTGATTTATAGGATTGGGATATGCCGAATATTTTCGAAAGGAAAGGCAATGACCTTGTACTTCAATGTTACCTGGCCCAACATTTTGGTCCGGGTTGTCAAAATTCATGATCCAACCACTACCACACGGTCCGCCACCATATCCAAACAACTGCTTACCGTTGGTACCCACCCCAATATCAATTCCATAGTACCACATTGAAATGCTTCTAGCTCCAGATGGAAAATTTGAACTAGAGCCGTAGATATACCCGGACCCATCAAAACTAAACGCTTTGTCAGGATTGCCAAATCGATCTGAAGAAAGTATTGCACCACCTACAGCAGTACCATGATTTTCTCCACCGCTCTCATCGTTGGAATTTCCATTAAAGGGATACCATGCCACCAATCCATTAGCCGGTAAATAGGGTGGTAAGTTCTGTGAACGAACGGTAATACAATTGACAATAAACAAAAGAATTAATAAATACGTTTTCATGAGCCTTTGATTTAACAGTAAGCTGGCAAAAGCAGCGAAAAAGGAGCTGAGACAGGATATCTATTAAGTAAAGAAGAAGGTAAAACGACAATCGAATAAAAAATAGACTAACTACTTGATAGATAGATATGTAGAAGTTGGTGAATTACCATTTTTCAAGGTTCTCTGTTTGCGATGATGGAAATTCTACTCATTTTGCAGATGAATTTGAGGAGCTAATACCTTGGGAATGTCAATTATGAATGCTGTAGTGCTTTAATCTATGGGTAAATGATAAGGTACTTATTCCTCCTTTTACTCAGTCTAACTTTTGGAGTAAACTCCGCACAAGAAATAGTCAACGGAAAACCTCTAATCCAAGCCCTCATATCTGACTCAGCTTCGGTTGATGATATTTGGGTTTCCAAATTACTAAAACAGCCTCTGGCCATAAATGATATTCCTTTTCTAAAAGGAAATGGTATTGTTGGTCAAAAACTCATCCGCACAAAAAATGGTCTATTTGTTCTGCCTGATGGCACCGGCCGGGTATATGAGATAAAAAGAAATGGTGTAGTTCTATCTGTTCATCGCATAGATTCAACGATATTTTTTGGGTATAATTTTGATGCATTTGCATTCGTCTATCGTGATACTATCTATTCATACGGTGGCTATGGCATCTGGCGATTCAATGGACAACTCCGGGTATACCTACCTCATAAACATGAATGGGAGTTGGTGCCTCTTTCACGAGAAATACCCTTTCATTCGAATTCTAGTAATGGACTCAAAACATGGTTTGATCAAGAAATGGGTCAACTGTATGTTAATAAAATGCCCGACAAATCAAAATCAGTCGATTCAATCTACAAGTTGGATATGAAATCTAAAAAATGGACTACTGTAGGGAAGAATATAGTACCTATCGATAATCTTGAGGGACAAATCAATACTTCATGGGGAGTACTCTGCAAAGGGAAAGGAGAGTACACAAACTATATTTTACTTGATCTTAAGAAGAATCGAATACTTCAATTATCAGAAAAGAAAAGTCAGGAAATTGTAAATCATGAGCAATGGAATTCAAATTTCTACTTTAAAGATTCTACCTTATTCATCGTGGCTGATAGTATATACAAAGTGCCTCTACGAATTACTGACTTTGAAGTCACACAGCAAAAAATTTATGAGGAAGCTAAACAAGCAACAGTTTTATCTTCTACGAGGGCATTCCTTAGTTCTTCGTGGAAAGTAGTAATGGGAATGGCCATATGCCTTGTTGTCGGTTTTATGGGAGCAACCTATGCGCAAAAAGCTAAGAATAGAAATGGATTCAGCAAAGGATCGACTTCTAAGACAGCTATCACTATTTTTGATGAGAAGGAAAAAGAATTAATCAGGCTGATTTTTGAAAATTCACGCCAAAGAAAATCGACTTCCATAGAAAATATTAATAAAATTTTAGGCTTATCATTTAAACCAAATGATTTGCAAAAAAAACACAGAAGCGATACTATTTCGTCAATAAATCAAAAATTTCAATATCTAACCAAAACGAATGGATCGCTGCTTAGAAAGAACAGATCAGAGATCGACAAGCGATCATTTGAATACTATATCAACTATGAAGATTACAAGTCCGTAGAAAACGACTTTTAAATATCTACTCTCTCAAAATAATTTCCACCCGCCTATTTTTTTGCCGGCCTTCTTCAAACGTATTGTCGCCAATAGGTTCGCTGCTGCCCCGGCCCTCAAATTGAATCCGGTCCGGGCTAATGCCCTTATCAATTAAATACAAACCAACAGACTCTGCCCGGCTGGTAGAAAGTCGTTGGTTGTATGCCTCGCGACCCGTATTGTCGGTATGGCCGATGATCATTACCTGAATGGAGGTTTTCTTCTTCAAAATATCCACCAGCGTATCCAGCCTGGAGGTAAAATCCTGCTTCAAAGCCGGACTGTTGAAATCGAAGAGAACATCGCTTAGAATAAACTTAGTTTCGACAGGCGCTGTTTTGTCGACCACGGGAGCAATTTGCTTTTTCAGTTGCGTGGTATCAGGCAGCGGTGCCGGAGGCTCCGTAGTATGGATAACCGGATGCTTATCCAACTCCTTATCTTTTTTAGCCTTTTGAACCTGAGGTACATTTTTATAGCCATTAAAGCGTCTCTTTTTCTGAGCTTTCTGCCAACCCATTGCCCTGCGACAATTCTCCTTGAAGCATAAGGTCTTTTGAAAAATAGTATGATGGCTTGCGTTTTTCGAGTGTAGAATGGCGCGGTTGGCTACCGGCAAATGCGACACCATAACCGGAAGTTTTTTCTTCACATTATCCTGCGCATGTACAGCAGTGCAAGCACCCAGAAGAAGAACAAGTAAGACTAATTTAACATTCATAAATGAAGCCATGAATGCATCTCTAGATAAACTTTCGGATCACATCGGCCCAAAGTACATACCCTTTTTCGTTCAGATGCAGTCCATCTTCAATAAAAATATCCGGGAGTACATTACCCTCGGAATCGACCAACGCAGACCAGACATCCGCAAACTTAACTCGCTTTTGTTTTTCTGTCCACTGCCTTAATTGTTCATTAAAGTTTAGGTACTTGTCCTTTAATGGCCAGCGCGCCAGACTGGGTTTAGCCGAAATAAAAATGACGGTTGTTTTGGGGAGCCGGGTACGAATGAGTGCCAACAGTTTTTCCGCTGTCTCCAATATCTCCACCGCGGACTTTCCTGAGTTCAGATCATTATCGCCTTCATAAATAAAGATCATTTTTGGTTGATAGGATAAGATGAGCGGCTCGGCATAATATAACAGATCGGTCATTTCAGATCCTCCAAAGCCTCGATTCAAAGTATTTTCGTTTGGAAAATCTGCAGCCAAACTCTTCCAAAAACGAATACTTGAACTACCTGTAAAAAGAATAAGCTTTCTGGAGTTGACTGCGCTGTCTCCGGCAACCAAATTTTTGACTTCACTTTCAAAGCGCAGCGGATCCTGACCTTGAAGCAGCAGGGCAAAACTTAACAAGAAAGCTACCAGCGTAATTCGCATAATTCAGATCTATTAAAAGGCCAATATCAGGATTATTATTTACACTAGATCCATTTTTGATTGTGTACGGTACGTTCGTGTTCCACATTGCCTGTATGAGCTGTTTCTTTTGGCTCAAATAA
>JAEUUB010000789.1 GCA_016787745.1 Cyclobacteriaceae bacterium | reverse complement strand
TCCGCTTCGGGCTCCTGTATGCTTACCTTCCTCAACCACCACTTCTCCATTTACCAACACATAGGAAAACCCTTTCGAGTAAGCATGTGGACCTGAATACGTAGCCGCATCGCCAACTTGCTTTTCATCAAAAACTACGATATCGGCTGCCATGCCCTCGCGAATAAGACCCCGGTCGCGAAGATTAAATTTTTGCGCTGGTAAGGAAGTCATTTTTCGAATAGCTTCTTCCAACCGAATCGTTTTCAGTTCACGAACATAGCGACCCAAAACGCGGGCATTGGTACCATATGCACGTGGATGTGGCATACCTGCCCCATACTTCGCAATGCCTGCATCAGAGGCAATCATGTTAAAGGGATACTGAAGGATGCGCATCAGGTCTCCTTCATCCATACTAAAGTAAACCATTTGGGTACGATTAATGGCGCCTACCATATCGAGAATCGTTTCCGCTTCGTCCATGGCTGTTGCCTTACGGCCTCTTAATTTATTGATTTCGGAAATATTTTTTCCGTTATAGGTAGTGTCAGGGGCATACCGGGCTACCTGCGCATAACTATAGTTCTTCAACTTTTTTGCTTTCAGGTTTTCAACCATCTCTTTTTTTATTTTCAAGCGTGTAGCCGGATCATTGATTCGCATTTTCATAGAATCGCGACCTCCCGCAAATACCCAGGTAGGCATGGTTGTATCTAAGGTGGTACTGCTGGCTACGTAGGGATATTGATCCATTGTAACATCTAATCCCTCGGCTCGCGCGTTTTCCACCAGGCTGATCGTTTCCACCGAGCGACCCCAGTTTGGTTTATAGGTGACCTTAAAATGTGAAATCTCTACCGGAATTTTTGCCTCCCGACCGATATTAATAGCTTCGTTAATTGCATCGGTAACTTGATCCCCCTCATCGCGAATGTGCGATGCATAAACACCCTGATGCCGGGCCGCCACTTTTGCCAACCCAACCACCTCTGCGGTTTTTGAATACGTTCCCGGAACATAGATCAGTCCGGTTGACATCCCCACGGCTCCTTCCTGCATGGCCTTTTCAATCAGTTTTTGCATTCGTTCTTGTTCCTCGGGAGTCGGGTCGCGTTGCACATCGCCCATCACCGTCCTGCGCACCGTATTGTGGCCAATTAACGTGGCGACATTGATGGAAGTTTTTATAGAATCCAGTCTTGAAAAATACTCCGCAATATTGGCATTAGAGCCACCGCAATTGCCTGTAACCACCGAGGTTACGCCATCATAAATAAAATTATCGGCTGTAGGGGTAGTGGACTCTCCGCCTTCAATATGGGCATGCACGTCAATAAAACCAGGCGCGACAATTAAACCGTTGGCATCAATAACACGCTTTGCCATTCTTCCCTCAGCCTTCCCGATCCAGATTATTTTTCCCTCCCGAATACCCACATCTCCGTAGTACCACGAATTTCCGGTACCATCAATAATTTTTCCATTCCGGATCAGGATGTCGTAAGATTGTGAAAAGGCTAAAGCATTGATGAGTAAGGCTACTAGTAAAAGAAGTGGGCGCATATTTTTTTAATTTGGAAGATAGACATTCCCGCTTACAACCCAAAGTGATTTTATCTAACCGAAAAGGCCATGTAATTTGATCGTGATAAAAAAAAATTGTTGCTTTACCTGATGGAGTTGTGTAAAACAATCCTCCAGATATGCCTGACTACAATCGGGTAACCTCCCTGGCGAAAATGCTAAAAAAAACTAAACAAAAAATCATTCTGTTTTATCGACTGCTGAGACGGGAGCTCTCGGAACGCATAATAAATCAGGGGCGGTTTACACTTATCCATACATTGCGGATTACCTATAAAATCAGCAATACACTTATTCCTCTTGCCACTCTGGCGGCCGTTGGGCTGGTGGTTTATGACTTTGGGTTCAACGCCTTTTATAGTCATGAAGCTAAATTGTATCACATTCTTTTATGGGTGCTATTGAGTTTTAAGATTCTGTTTGTCATTCGTTTCATCTCCGAGTGGGTGGAAGTAAAAAAACTAAAAGCTCACCTCTATAATTTTTCACTGGTCGTTCTGGTTTACTACTTGCATTATGAAGCGCGAAAAATAATCGGCACCGACACCAGCGCAACCACAGATCTGTTGGTGCGTAAACTGATTTTCTATACTGGCATTCTTTTTCTTTTCCTCACCGAAGCAAGCGGACTTCTAAAATATCTATATCGGAGGCGACAAAACACTGCGTTTATTTTTATTGTGAGTTTTGCTGTTATCATCATTGCGGGCACCCTGCTTCTTATGGTACCTAAGGCAACATTTGGTGGGATCAGTGCCATCGATGCTTTTTTCACATCCACCAGCGCGGTGTGCGTTACCGGCCTTACGGTTGTGAACACCTCCACACACTTTACAAGTGTTGGTAAAATAATTATTCTCTTTCTCATGCAAATCGGGGGATTGGGTATTATGACTTTTACCGGATTGTTTGCGTATCTCGCGGCCGGCTCGGTTTCTTTCCATAATCAAATGGCCCTAAAAAGCATGGTGAGCAGCAAGCGGATGAGTAACGTAATGACCATTGTGGGTCGAATTATTCTAGTGACGCTTTTCTTTGAGGCCATTGGGGCGTTTCTGATTTTCGTTTGCCTTGATGAAAATCTATTTCCTCAAAAAGAACAACAAATTTTCTTCTCTGTTTTTCACTCGGTCTCTGGTTTTTGCAATGCGGGCTTTTCAACACTCCCCGATGGGCTCCATGAATCGATCATTCGTTTTAACTATCCCGTTCATCTGATTATCGCGGTACTGGTAATTTTAGGCGGCATGGGTTTTCCTATCACATTCAATGTTTTCGCTTTCATCCGAACCAAGGCTGTCAATATTCTGAACCGGTTTCTTAAAAATCCCTCGCAGGAATATCATACCCGGCTTATTCAGGTTAATTCAAAAATTGCTTTGGCCACCACATTTATCCTGTTGGTTTTTGGGTTCTGCACGTACCTTCTCTTCGAGCAGGATGCATCGCTGGCCGAACATTCCACCTGGTATGGCAAATTGGTAACTTCTTTTTTTGGTTCCGTAACCCCGCGCACAGCTGGATTTAATACCGTAGATCTAACCCAACTCACCCTTCCCACCATTATGATCTATTTGTTACTTATGTGGATCGGGGCCTCGCCTTCCTCCACCGGGGGCGGAATAAAAACAACCACGGCCGCGGTCGCCTTTTTAAATCTTCGCTCTATCATTTTTGGAAAAAATAAAACCGATGTATACCGGACACAAATTGCCGAACAATCCATAAACAAAGCGTTCGCGGTTATTCTGCTCTCGCTGTTAATTATTGGATTAGCTGTACTTATGATTTCTGTAAATGACGGCAAGTACGGGCTTTTAAAAATTGCCTTTGAAGTGTTCTCCGCCTTTAGCACGGTAGGGCTCACGCTGGGCATAACTCCCGAACTTTCGGATACGAGCAAAATTGTCTTAGCCTTAACCATGTTTATAGGTCGTGTTGGCGCACTTACACTTTTAATGGCTTTTGTAACAGAGATGAGGCAGCAGCCCTATCAATACCCTGTTGAAGAAATAATGTATTAACTTTAGTAATATGTTTAAGGTTTACAACGGCATGATACTATCCATGTGACCATTAAAAAAATAAAAATTAACAAATGAAATTTATTGTCTTTGGAATTGGAAGTTATGGCGCCTCGTTGGCCAGCAAACTGGTGGAGTTGGGGCACGAGGTTTTTGGAATTGACAATATTCCTGCGCGTACCGAAAAGTTAAAGAATCGAATTACTTATACCGTTACCATGGATGCAACTAATCGTGAAGCCATCCAGGATCTCCCTTTAAAAGAAGCCGATGCCGTGATTATTGCCATTGGAGAAAACGAGGGTACGATTATTTTGTTAGCTGCCTTGTTAAAACAAATTGGCGTTAAAAGAATTATTTGCCGGGTAACCTCCACCCTGCAGAAAACGGTACTTGAAACGATGGGGCTTTCCGAATTTGTTTATCCTGAACAGAATTCGGCAGACCGCATGGCACATCATTTAAGTTTTGCCGAAGTAATTGACTCTCACCGAGTGTGCGAACAATACCAAATTGTAGAGGCCAATGTGCCCGGAAGATTGGTAGGCACCAAAGCTACCGATGTTGATTTTTTAAATGGCTACGAAATTCAGTTGGTGTCTATAAAGAGAAACTTTGAGGAAAAAAATATTTTAGGCGCCACCCGAATGAAAAAACATACCTTGGGTATACTTACTCCGAGCACAGAGTTCCGAAACGGAGATACTCTCATTCTTTTTGGGGAATCTAAAAAGATAAAAGCCTTTCTTGAAAATTAAGAATGGATCAAAATCTCTTTGCACAAAAGATACTTTTGTTTTTTAAAAATTTAAAGATTCCTTCGCCACTCCCTAAAGGGATTGACGTGCTTAATCCCTATCTCCACCCGGAAGCATTTGCTTTGTGTGAACAATTTTATAATCAATACTACGCAGATTCAAAGCCGAGGAAAATAATTATAGGAATAAATCCGGGTCGGTTTGGCGCTGGACTAACAGGCATTCCTTTTACTGATCCTATAAAGTTGCAGGAGGTTTGTGGTATTAATAACGCGTTGCCCAAAAAAGCAGAACTTTCTGCGGATTTTATTTACCGGATGATTCAAGCATATGGCGGCCCGATAAACTTTTACAAGAATTTCTACTTTAGCTCCGTATCCCCACTAGGGTTTACCAAAAACGGAAAAAACCTGAATTATTACGATGATAAAAATTTAACCGAGCAACTCCTTCCCTTTATCCATTCGTGTATGACAAGGCAATTAAATTTCGGAATTGATACGAAGGCCGCCTATTGCCTGGGGGAAGGTGAGAATTTTAAGTTCCTATCTAAACTAAATGCGCAACATAGGTTCTTTGAGAATCTGATTCCCCTGGCTCATCCGCGCTTCATCATGCAGTATAAACGAAAAAAACTGAATCATTATATCGATCAATACATCCAGGCTTTCCATCACTCCTGAAACGAGCGCTTCTTAATCATCCCACCTTTAATGTCGTTCACACTATTTTCTACCACAAAGGCGTCTTCATCAATTTTAGCTATTTCTGTCTTTAATCTTTGCAATTCGAGGCGTGTAACGACTGAGTAGATTACATCCACATCATTTGTCCGATGGCCCTTTTTACCGTACCCGCTTTTACCTTTCAGCAAAGTAACTCCTCGTCCCATTTTATTTACAATGGCATCTTTTATTTCATTGCTCTTATCGGAAACAATCATCACGCTGGTATACTCCTCAATACCATGAACAACAAAGTCAACTGTCTTAGAAGCTACGAGGTAGGTGAGAATGGCGTACAAGGCAGTCTCCATATTTATAATGTATGCTGCCGTGGAAAAAATAAACAAATTCAACACTAAAATCACATCCCCCACCGTAAGGGTTGTTTTACGACTGGAATAAATTGCCAGCACTTCCGT
>JAEUUB010000778.1 GCA_016787745.1 Cyclobacteriaceae bacterium | reverse complement strand
CACAAATATGCACCCGTAGCCAATGGCCCGGTTATTTTTGTGGCAAATCATCAAAATGCATTTTTAGATGCCATCCTTATGATTTGCAGTTCGCACCGAAATCCATGGGCCCTTACCCGCTCAGGGGTATTTGAGAAGCCCTGGGTGCGAAAGATGTTAACCATGATTCAAATGCTGCCCGTCTATCGATTTCGCGATGGGTTTAGTACGCTTCGAAAAAATGATGAGACCATCGACAATTGTGTAAGCTTGCTGAATGCGGGTGAGTGTATTTTGGTTTTTGGCGAAGGCAATCATAATGATCAATGGTTTTTGCGGTCGTTGCAAAAAGGATTTGCAAGAATTGCTTTAGCAGCAGAAGAAAAAAATAACTGGAAGTTGGGTGTAAAAATTGTTCCTGTGGGTTTGCAGTATGACGCGCATGGAGATTTTCGTACGCGTGTGTTGGTTAGTTTTGGAACCCCTATAACTGTGAGCCAAATTGCAAACGAATCTAAAACACTGCCGGAAAATATAGATAGTCTGATAAAGGCTACCGTTAACTCCTTTGATCCTCTGATCTTACACATCAACCCCCATCAGTATGAAAACCGATTAGCCTACTTTCAGGCAAACCGCCAGATTAAAACCGATCTTTTGGAACAATTGAAGGCCGATCAGAAAGTAGTCGATCAGGCAAATCCAGAGCAAGTGATCAAAGTGCAATCCGTAAGCAAAAATAAATGGCTCAATCCCATTTATCTTTACCACTACATAAATCATCTCTTCCCAATCCTACTTGTTCACTGGACACTTCGAACAAAAGTTAAAGATCCCCAATTTATAGGTTCCTTGAAATTTGCCTTGGGGATGATTCTGGTTCCTGTTTTCTATGTTGTTCAAACAACAGTTTGCTATCTGATCTCTGGTTCAGCATTAATTTCAGTCATTTACTTTATTTCTTTACCGATAAGTGTGATAGCAAGGCGCGACAATTAGTTTTGTTGTCGCTCGCACCCAACGAAATTGAACTAAGTTTTAACATCGCGAGAAGGCGGAAATAGCCTGGAACTTGCCATGGCAATCATTAACGTAAAACCAATTACGATTAACGAAACTTCAATAGGGATTTTGAAAAAGTCGGCCATGCACATTTTTACACCCACAAAAACCAGAATGGCCGAGAGCCCGTACTTCAAGTATCGGAAGTACTTTTCTATTCCCGCCAGCGCGAAATAAAGAGAGCGTAATCCAAGAATGGCAAATACATTGGATGTATAAACAATGAATGAATCGTCTGATATTGCCAGAATGGCGGGTATTGAGTCCACCGCGAAAATCAAATCGGTCGTTTCTATTAAAATCACTACTAAGAATAGTGGCGTTGCCCACGTCTTACCCTGCTGCTTTACAAAAAACTTATCACCTTCAAAAGATGAAGTGACGGGCATTATCTTTCTGGCTAGTTTTACCAGCGGATTTCTTTCCGGGTCAATCTTTATATCGCCCGATGTTAGCATTCGAAACCCGGTATAAACTAAAAATCCACCGAAAATATAAATCAGCCAGTGAAAGCGATGTATTAATTCTACCCCGGTAAGGATAAAAATAACCCGCATAACAAGCGCACCTAGAATACCCCAAAACAAAACCTTGTGCTGATAAGCTGCCGGTACTTTGAAATAGGAAAAAATCAAAATAATAACAAA
>JAEUUB010000771.1 GCA_016787745.1 Cyclobacteriaceae bacterium | reverse complement strand
GCTTGCCCCAAAGAGTGCCTTCCCAATCGCTTGTTTGTCTGAGCAAATCATTCCAGGTAATTGTACGATTATGTGGAGTATCAAATAGATCAAGCAATTGAGGCGTGCCGAAATTATCCGCCTTGTTTGAAGTTTCTACTGGTTTATATACGTGTACCGGAGCCATGTATGTATACACAGTGTCGTTAATACTTTGAATAAGTCCTCTATCAAAGGCCAGCCCGACAGTAGCAGAAAGAAAACTTTTTGTAACACTGTGAGTCATATCGGGCCTCATCGGCTCACCCCAATGGGCAATAACATATCCGTTCTTAATAATAATTCCCGTAGGTTCTCCGCGGTCTTTCATAGGGCCTATGACATCGCCAAAAGGCTCGCGGCCAAAGGTCTGATAATGATTTTGCTCCATGCTGCGCGGATTTTTTGACTCGTGGTCTATCGCGAATTCAATGGCTACCTGCAACTTCGTATTATCAACGCCAACATCAGCGGGTTTTTTTTGTGCCCATACCTTATCAGGATAATACGGTTTTTGCACATCATTGGTTTTCTTCTGACACAAACCCATGGAGGGAAGGATGACTAACAACAAGACTCGGGGAGAAAAGGGCATGTCAATATTTTTTAAATGAATATTTTCAAAACTTGGTATTATACTATATTTACTAACGTTAACAAGCACCTGAGAGACTCTTATGCTCAACATCCTAAAACCGAAGCCCAACTCTCAAAAACTTGTCACAAATATTTTAACTCATTTTTCAATAGTAATACTTTTTCTCACCACCTTATTCTGGGTGCTGAATTTACTATTTCTCTCCAAGGTTCCTACCGAAATTTTTGCTTCTTTTTTTACCATAGGAGTAATTACTTTTTCATTAAACAAATTTGGGCATCCGCGGTTGGCAACCATGTTTGTCCTGCTTTCAATAAATCTGGCCCTCTATGCAGTTGCGTCCAGCGAAACCAGTGCAACAGCCATCCATTTGTTTTTAGGAGCGGTTGCTTTTGCGGCTTTGGTTATTTACGGGTATGAGCAATGGTACCTGGGTTTATTTTTTATGATGCTTTCCCTTTTACTTTACTTTGCCTGCTTTCTTTCAGACTATTCGCCCTTGCCGGAACGCACCTTTACGGAAGAAGAAATCAATGTTTTTTTTATAGTCAACTCACTTTCCTACGCGGCTATAAGTTTCTATTTGTTTTTTCTTGTGCTTAAAATGAATCATACTAGCGAAAGAGCCTTGCGTGTGAAGGAAGAAGAAATCAGAACTCAAAACGAGCACCTATTAAAAACCAATACCGAACTGGATCGCTTTGTTTATAGTGCTTCTCATGATTTGCGGGCACCTTTAAGTTCGATCTCTGGGCTTATAACCATTTCCGAAGCAACGCAAGAAGTAGATGAGTTAAAGGAATATCTGGGGATGATAAAAGGGAGAATCAAAGTCCTGGATAAATTTATTACTGATATAATTAACTATTCCCGTAATACGCGTTTGGATATAACTCGTCAGAAATTGAATCTCAAAGCACTAAGTAAGGAAATAACAGAAGGCCTTAAATATACCGAGGGGAGTGAGTCAATAGGCATTGAGAACGCAATCGATCCCGACTTAGAAATTGAG
>JAEUUB010000698.1 GCA_016787745.1 Cyclobacteriaceae bacterium | reverse complement strand
ACTCGATGGATACCTGGCATGCCTGGATGCAAAGGATGGCAAAGTTTTATGGAATCAGGACACGTTTACGGATCGAACAAAGGGATATACAATTACCAGCCCGCCCCAAGTTGCCGGTAAGATTGTGATGATTGGAAACTCGGGAGCTGAATATGGCGTGCGTGGGTACGTGACTGCCTATGATCTGATCTCAGGAGAAGAAAAGTGGCGTTTCTGGATTGTGCCGGGTGATCCAAAGAATGGATATGAAACTCCCGAAATGGAAATGGCCGCAAAAACCTGGGATCCAAATTCTGCATGGGAAACGGGCGTTGGCGGTACAGCGTGGGGCGAGTCGGCCTATGATCCGGAATTTAATTTACTCTATATCGGCACGGGTAATTCAACTCCCTATCCGATTTGGTATCGAAGCCCGTCAGGGGGTGATAATTTATTTTTGTCATCGATTATTGCCATCAATCCCGATAACGGAAGAATGGTATGGTATTATCAAACCACACCGTCAGAAATCTGGGATTATACGGCAACTCAAAACATTGTGTTGGCGGATCTTACGATTAATAATAAAGCGCGAAAGGTCTTAATGATGGCGCCTAAGAATGGCTTTTACTATGTGTTGGATCGGGCTACCGGTGAACTGATCTCCGCTGAAAAATATACGCGGGTGAATTGGGCCAGTCATGTAGATTTAAAAACAGGACGGCCTGTGTTAACCGAGCAAGGTGGCTGGTACAAAGACAGTCCAAAATTAGTGATTCCTTACCTGGGCGGTGGTCACGCATGGCAACCCATGTCGTTCAATCCAACTACCGGATTGGTATACATTCCTGAGCGCTCTACTCCGCAAGTATTTAAAGCGTTTGCGCCCTACAAATACCGAGACGATGTGGACAATACAGCGATTGATTATAGCGAGATGTATCAGTTCAAAAAAAATGTTCCTGAACAAATTAAATCGGCCGAAGATACCTTGCGAACGGAAAGTCTTTTGGCGTGGAACCCGGTTACCCAAACAGCTGCGTGGAAATTTCCCGATGGTGGACCGGATGGAGGCACTATGTCAACCCCAGATCTGGTATTTCAAGGTACACGTACCGGATATTTAAATGTGCATGATGCCCGAACGGGAGAAAAGCTAAAGGAAATTTTTACTGGCAACGGCATAATGGCCGCGCCCACCACCTATAGCATTGATGGCGAACAATACGTAGCGGTGATGGCCGGCTATGGCGGAGCAGAGACGTATGGATATTTGCCCGATGGTGTAATCTTTAAACACAAAAACGTGGGCCGCATTCTGGCGTTCAAACTGGGGGGCGGAGAAACTCCCTTACCGCCCAAACAAGGGCTTATCAAAACTCCCGCACCGCCCGACACACAAATCAAGGAAGAGTTGATTTCGAAAGGAGCTTCCGTTTATGTTGCTTATTGCGAAACCTGCCATGGGGGATTTGGGGATAAACATTTCTCTCAACACCCCGATTTATCCAAATTGGTTTTGGCTAAGCACCAGGTGTTTAACGACATTGTGTTGAAAGGACTTTTA
>JAEUUB010000643.1 GCA_016787745.1 Cyclobacteriaceae bacterium | reverse complement strand
TGTAAATTTGAGCATTAATTTGAAATTAGTCTAAATAGACAAAATGGGCAAAGAGAATCAGGTTCTGGAAGAAATAACCTCTAAGGAATATGAGCATGGCTGGACGGTAAATCTGGAAGCAGACGAAGCTCCTAAAGGTTTAAATGAGGACACCGTTCGGTTTATTTCTGCTAAGAAAGGCGAGCCTGAATGGTTGCTGGAATGGCGCCTGAAAGCTTTCCGCCAGTGGCAAAAAATGGTTGAGCCCAAATGGCCAAACGTACAGTACCCACCCATCGATTATCAGGATATCATTTACTACTCTGCTCCGAAGAAAAAAACCGGAGTCAGTAGTTTGGATGAGGTAGATCCCGAATTGATAAAGACTTTTGAAAAGTTGGGAATATCCATCACAGAACAAAAGAGATTGACAGGCATTGCGGTGGATGCCGTTATTGACAGTGTCTCCGTTGCAACCACCTTCAAGGAGAAGCTGCGTGAGATGGGAATTATCTTTTGCTCGTTTAGCGAAGCAGTAAAGGAACACCCCGAACTCATTAAAAAATATTTGGGCTCTGTAGTTCCCATTAATGACAACTACTTTGCAGCCCTCAACAGCGCAGTGTTTTCCGATGGTTCGTTCTGTTATATCCCAAAAGGCGTTCGCTGCCCCATGGAATTGTCAACGTACTTCCGCATCAATGCAGCCAACACCGGTCAGTTTGAGCGCACGTTAATTGTAGCAGAGGAAGGATCGTACGTGAGTTATCTGGAAGGATGCACCGCTCCCATGCGCGATGAAAATCAACTTCATGCAGCGGTGGTTGAACTTTACGCATTGAAGAATGCCGAGATAAAATATTCTACCGTTCAGAACTGGTATCCGGGAGATAAAAATGGCAAAGGGGGTATCTATAACTTTGTCACCAAGCGGGGATTATGCGCGGGTGACCACGCTAAGATTTCCTGGACTCAAGTGGAAACAGGCTCTGCTATTACCTGGAAGTATCCTTCCTGTGTTTTGAAAGGCGACTATTCTGTTGGTGAATTTTATTCTGTTGCTGTTACCAACAATTATCAGCAAGCAGATACAGGTACAAAGATGATTCACATTGGAAAGAATACCCGTTCCCGTATCGTGAGCAAGGGAATTTCTGCTGGCAAATCTCAGAATAGTTATCGGGGCCAGGTGCAGGTGTTAAAGCGTGCTTCAAATGCCCGAAATCACTCGCAATGTGATTCCTTATTAATGGGCGATCAATGTGGAGCCCACACATTTCCATATATCGATATTGAAAACAACAGTGCACGTATTGAACACGAAGCAACTACTTCTAAAATTGGCGAAGATCAAATCTTCTATTGCCTGCAACGGGGCATTGATGAGGAAGCTGCAGTTGCGTTAATCGTAAATGGATATGCAAAAGAAGTATTGAATCAATTGCCTATGGAATTTGCCGTGGAAGCCCAAAAGTTGCTTGCGCTTACCCTGGAAGGAAGTGTAGGGTGATTCAAAAAAATCAATATAAACTTTAGATTAAACTATGCTGACGATTAAAAATATACACGCAAAAGTTGCCGATAAGCAAATTTTAAACGGAATTGATTTAAAAGTAAATGTCGGAGAAGTGCATGCCATAATGGGACCCAACGGTTCCGGCAAAAGCACCCTCGCTTCCGTATTATCGGGCCGCGAGGAGTTTGAGGTTACAGACGGTGAAGTCGATTTTCTTGGAAAAGACCTTTTAGCATTATCACCTGAAGATCGGGCCCGGGAAGGAATTTTTATGGCCTTTCAATACCCAGTTGAAATTCCCGGGGTAAGTACGATCAACTTTATGAAAACGGCTCTTAATCAAATTCGGGAATACCGCGGCTTGCAAGCTCTTGACTCTGTTTCTTTCTTACAACTGATGAAAGAACGCATGGCCCTGGTGGAGATTGAT
>JAEUUB010000619.1 GCA_016787745.1 Cyclobacteriaceae bacterium | reverse complement strand
TCGTTGGAGATTTCCTGTTGCAAGGAAAAGATGTCTTTGGTTTCTCGTCTGTATTGCCGGCTCCATAAGTGCCGATCGGTGGCACCATCTATTAACTGGATAGTTAAAACAATACGGTCGCCCATTTTTTGCCCGCTTCCCTCAACAAAGTAGGTAACATTCAATTCGCTGGCCATCTCAGGAATTGTTTTGGAATTGTTGCGGTATTTTTCAACCGAAGTTCGACTGATTACGCGGAGATCCTTTATCTTTTGAAGATTGTTTAGTGTTGCCTCCATCAGGCCATTGATGAGATACACATTGGTACTGTCGTTGCTATCGTCTTTAAACGGTAACACCGCGATGGATTTGTCAATGTTGAGTTCTTGTTTGACAGGCCAATAGGCAAACGCGAGCCATCCTATCACAATCGTTAACAACCCGACAACCCCAATCAAAATAAATTTCTTGTTACGGGTATTCGATGGAGGAATCGCTATCGGTTTTGGCATTGGCTCGTGCGCACGCTTACCCACTTCACCGGGCGGATATCCATAATATTCGCGAAAGCACTTAATGAAATAAGAGGTACTACTAAAACCAATCTGATGGGATACCTCCGACACATTAAGCTGGCCCGAGCGAAGCAGATCCATCCCCCGATTTAATCGTATCTGGCTGATTAACTGACTAACCGAAAGATTAGTGGCCTTCTTCACTTTACGAAGAAGGTTGGAGCGGCTCATGTTTAGCGCATCGGCCAATTCAGAAACCCCAAACTGTTCATTGGCCAGGTTCTTCTCAATCGTGGCCGTTAGCTGGTTCAGAAATTCGGTATCTAAGGGCGATGAATCGGTCATGTTATCAGGTCAAAGCGGGTGAGAGGCATCAAAATTTATATAGCTGCGTGATTTTTTATACTGATTTCCCCAAAATTAACGGTTTTATCCGCATCGTTATTTATCTGCAGGGTGAGAGTTGCCGTTCCTTTGCTTTATAGAAAAAACAAAAAATTTAAACAATGAAACATATGGAAACTCTTAAAACACCTTTAGTTCTGCTGGCGATAATCTTTCTTGCATCCGTCTGCGGCTCAAAAAAAGACACAGATCAAAATAGTGCAGTTGCCAAAGCCCCGGATGTTGACCTCCACACCGCGGTGATTTCTGATAATATGGAAGCAGTGAAACAGCACATAGCTGCAGGTAGCGATTTAAATGTACGAGATCCATTCGGAGGATCAAGTCCTTTAATCAGTGCCGCAGTATTCGGAAAACCGGAGATGGCCAAAGTTTTAATTGATGCCGGGGTGGATCTTAATTTCCAGAATAATGATGGCTCCACAGCATTGCATACAGCCGCCTTTTTTTGCAGACCCGAAATTGTGGAAATGTTGTTAAGTAAGAATGCAGACAAGACTATCAGGAATAAGTTTGGAGCTACTGCTTACGAGGGAGTTGCTGGTTCTTTCTCGGAAGTTAAGGAAGCCTATGACATGATGGGCGCAGCGCTTGGCCCCATGGGTCTTACTCTGGATTATGCTTACATAGAAAAAACACGTCCTGAAATTGCTGCAATGCTTAAATAGGGCTCAGTCCAGAGTTTAGAATGGAATATCCTCCCGACTCTGGACTTTCTTTTTAATACAAACTTCAATACTAATTTATCATGAGACGACACGACATTGATTGGCTGCGTGTAATTGCCATCGCCTTGCTTTTAATTTATCATGTTGCAATTGGGTTTCAATCGTGGGGTGTAATGATCGGATTTATTACTACATCTAAACCATGGGCCGCTTTGTGGACCCCTATGGCCATGTTAAATCTGTGGCGGATACCACTTTTGTTTTTTGTGTCGGGCATGGGTGTTTACTTCGCTATGCACAAGCGCAACTGGAAACAACTTATTGCAGAACGCACCCAGCGGATCTTACTTCCTTTTATATTCGGCATGTTTGTTATTGTTCCCTTGCACTTATTGGTCTGGCGCAATTATTATAAAATGGAATTGCGGTATACCTACGACCCCGGGCATTTGTGGTTTCTGGCAAACATTTTTTGCTATGTGGTAGTACTTTCACCGCTCCTGTTTTATTTAAAGAAAAATGAGAACGGAAAAATAGCTCAACGGATCAAAAAAGCGTTCAGTACACCAATGGGATTGCTTATTGTTGTAGGTGCATTCGTTGCTGAAGTGTGGATTATTAAACCTATACCCTACGAGTTGTATGCGATGAAGTGGCATGGATTCTTTCTGGGGTTACTGGCATTCTTCTTTGGATTCTGTTTTGTGCTAAGCGGGAATGCCTTTTGGCAAATGTTGGTAAGAGGGCGTTGGTTGTTTTTATCCCTGGCCATTGGTCTGTTTGTATTGCGAATAAATTACTTTGGGTTTAACACACCCGGGTATCTTATTGTTCTTGAATCGCAAACCTGGATTTTCAGTGTGTTGGCCTTTGGTCACAAGTACCTCAACCGTTCCGGAAAGACTTTGCGTTATCTAAGCCCTGCGGCTTACCCGGTTTACATCCTGCACATGTTTTTCCTTTATCTTGGATCAGCGCTAATTTTTCCTTTAGCAATGCCGGTACAAATTCAGTTTATTGTTCTTCTGCTGTTTACCCTTACGGGATGTATGCTTTCGTATGAAATCATCAAGCGGATAAAATGGGTACGCATTTTATTTGGTATGAAATTGAATTCGACTGAACAATAATCAACAACCAGCAGGCGCCTTCAAGATTCTTGTAATTTGTATCTTCACGTCAGTCCTGGCGCACGGTTGTGGAACAATTCTATTTGATATAACTTTACACAATGAATCCTATAGAATCAGTAGGGTATAGAATAAATGCTTTCAAAAATGAAGGAAAAAGGATGTTTACCAGTTCTTCATTTCAGTCTCATAGTCTGGTACTGCTCCACATTTTAAGCCGGATTGATAATACTATACCGGTCTACTTTATAAATACAGGATACCATTTTGCCGAGACATTGTTATTTAGAGACGATGTAGCCGCATCCTTTGGATTGAATGTAATTGATTTAAAACCGGATGTGCCCAAGTTTATGCAACGCGATAGCGAGGGAAGATTGTTATTTGCCTCTGACCCGGATCATTGTTGTTATCTAAATAAGACACAACCAATGGATGGCATTCTCCGATCGCATGATGTATGGATTAATGGCGTTCGGGCGGATCAAAGTTCTGTGCGCGCTTCCATGCAGGAGATTCAGCCTTCCTTACATGGAACCGTTCGTTATCACCCCATGTTATCCTGGACATCAAAAATGATTTGGGAGTATCGAAAAGAACACAAGCTTCCTACTCATCCTTTGGAAGAAAAGGGGTACATCAGTATAGGATGCGAACCTTGTACCCGCAGAATAAATCCTGCAATGCAGGAACGCGAAGCCCGTTGGTATGGACTTAAAAAAGTTGAGTGTGGATTGCATACCGATTTGATCGTAAAATAATTTAAACTGAAT
>JAEUUB010000618.1 GCA_016787745.1 Cyclobacteriaceae bacterium | reverse complement strand
TTATGCTGGCCCAACGTTCGGCACCCCAAACAATCATTGATGGTATTGACATCGTAAAAGAAAATTGCGATCAGGCGAGTGAAAATGTTAATCGCTCCCCCTGGTCAACAAAAGTTCAGATTCACAACCGTGCCCTTCAGGAATATGAAGCGGAGTTGTACGACATCATTGTAAGCAATCCACCCTATTTTAGTGACAGTTTTAAACCCCCCGAAACAACCCGGACGGTTGCCCGACATACACAAACTCTTACGCATCAGGATTTGCTCACGCACGGCAAGCGATTATTAAAGCCAGCGGGGAAACTGAATTTAATTTTACCAACTGTAGAAGGAACGCAACTAAAATTGTTGGCCGCCCGCGAAGGTTGGTGTAACACGCGCACCTGTTCCTTTCGATCGCGGAGTCATAAACCTATAGAGCGGCTTCTACTGGAATTTCAATTAATAAATCAAAAAGAAAAAAAGGAGGAATTGATTCTCTACAAGCACACGCAGGAGTGGTCACAGGAATACTCCACCCTTACAAAAGAATTTTACCTTTAAAGTACCGCTGGACAAAATAAAATTACGACAAGGGTGTTAACAAGAATTTAACATACCAATTCAATCTGCCATTTATCAAATTTTCGGTACTGATCCTCTTCATTCTTCCTTACTTTGTGCTTTAAAAAAAATAAATTCTCCTTTCTTGATACGGTCTGGCTTACTTCTGCTCTCATTTTTTCTGTTTGGGTATCTTCAAGCGCAACCCAACATTACTATCCGCAAAGCAACGGGTTCCATTGTATTAGATGGAGATCTCAGCGATGCGGGTTGGCTAAATACCGATGTAGCCACAAACTTTCAACAGTTTTTCCCTTACGACACCTCGCTGGCTAATGCACAAACCGAAGTGCGAATAGCCTATGACGATCAATTTATTTATGTGGGCGCCAAAATGTTTAATCTGGGACCCAGAAAATATGTAACGCCCTCGTTGAGAAGAGACTATCGCGGAGAGGCGAACGATGGAATTTCAATAGTACTTGACACTTTTAAGGACAGAACCAATGCCTTTATATTTGGAGTAAATCCATTTGGTGTGCAGCGCGAAGGTTTGGTGAGTGATGGAGGTTCCACCAGTCGCTCGAGTTTTTCGCTTAATTGGGATAATAAATGGTATGCGGAAGTAAAGACTTACGAGGGTTATTGGATTGCTGAAATGGCAATTCCATTTAAAACAATTCGCTTTAAAGAAGGACTCTCGAGTTGGAATGTGAATTTTTACCGCATAGACAGTCAATATGCAGAACGATCTACCTGGTCACCCATTCCCAGAAATTTCGATATCATCAATCTGGCTTTTAATAAGGAATTGATTTGGGATATTCCGCTGGCTACGCCAGGGCCCAATGTTTCTATAATCCCGTACATAGCGGGAAACTCCTCTAAGAATTATGAAGAGGGAACTCCCACAGAAAACAAAATTCAGGTAGGAGGAGACGCAAAAATTGGTATTGGTCCGGCTCTTAACCTTGATCTTACTATTAATCCTGATTTTTCCCAGGTAGAAGTTGATGAACAAGTCACCAACCTGGATCGCTTTGAAATCTTCTTTCCCGAACGTAGGCAGTTCTTTCTTGAAAACGCAGACCTGTTTGCGAATTTTGGTATGGATCAAACAAGACCTTTCTTTTCGCGTAGAATTGGGGTAGCCCGCGATTCGTCTACCGGCCAAAACATTCAAAACACGATTTATGGTGGCGCCCGGCTTAGCGGTAAAATAAATAACAATACCCGCATTGGTGTTATGACCATGCAGGCTGCCGAAGATCCTGAAATAAATCTGGCATCAACCAACTACACCGTAGCAACACTGCAGCAAAAGGTTTTTAAACGATCAAACATTGGAATGATCCTGATCAACAAGCAGGCTTTTCAGGATTCCATTGGTGCTGAATTTACCAATCAACCACTCTCCTTTAGCCGGGTAGCCGGTTTGGATTTTAACCTGGCCACCAGCGACAACCGATGGACGGGGAAGGCCTTTTACCATCACTCCTTTGATGAAGAAAAATTAGATTCCGCTTTTGCCTTTGGAGGTTTTTTAAATTACAGCACATTTAAATGGAACGTAGAAGTATTAACACG